>JBDTDY010000125.1:0-10366 GCA_039922835.1 Ornithinibacter sp. | reverse complement strand
TGGCGCGTCGGGTCTGGGCGATGGAGCGGGACGCGGCCACCGAGCGAGCGGCGCGCGAGCGCGCCGTCGAGGTCGAGGAGTCCCGCCGAGAGACCGTGCGCTGGTTGACCCACGACCTGCGGACCCCGCTGGCCGGCATCCGAGCCCTGGCAGAGTCCCTCGAGGACGACGCCGTCGCCGACCCCCACGAGGCCCACAGCCGGATCGTGCACGAGGTCGACCGGATGGACGCCATGGTGGAGGACATCGGTGAGCTGTCGCGGCTGCACGGCTCGGCGCCGAGGCGGGTGGAGCCCGCTGCGCTGGACGACCTCGTGTCCGACGCCGTGGCGACCGTGCTGCCGCTTGCTGCGGCCGCGGGCATCGAGGTGTCGGCCAGCGACCTGTCGGGCGCGATCGTCGACGTCGACGCCCGCGGGGTGACCCGCGCCGTGACCAACGTGCTCCGCAACGCCATCCAGCACACCCCGGACGGCGGCGCCGTGCGGGTGCGCACGACCTCGATCGCCGGCACCGCAGCGGTGGAGGTCGCGGACGGGTGCGGCGGCATCACCCAGGAGGACGCCCGCCACGCTTTCGAGCCCGGGTGGCGCGGTGACGGCTCACGCCACGAGCGCGGCATGGGCCTGGGCCTGGCCATCGCCCGCGAGGTCGGCCGGATGCACGGCGGCGACACCACGCTCGCCAACCTTCCCGACGGCAGCGGATGCGTCTTCACGCTGTCCCTCCCCTCCCGATGACCTCACCCATCCCCGCCCCTCCCCGCCCATCCTCGCCGAGTCGTGGCGGATCGGCGCCGCCATCGGGCGCTGATCCTCGTGCGGCACAATCTGGCCCATGGACGACGTCGTCGTGGAGCGGGTGCTGCGGGCGGTGGAACAGGTGCCGCGCGGACGCGTGGTGTCCTACGGCGACCTCGCCTCGCTCGTCGGCATCGGCCCGCGCCAGGTCGGCACGATCATGCGCCTCTACGGGTCCAACGTCACGTGGTGGCGGGTGACGAGCCATGCCGGGGACCTGCCTGCGACGCTCATGGACGAGGTGCGCGAGCGCTGGGCGACGGAGGGGATCCTGCTCAAGCCCAACGGCCGCGGATGCCGGATCGCCGACTACCGCGTGGACCTTCGACACCTGTCCACCGCCTACGAGCGGGCCACGAACGACCTGCCCGGGTGAGGATGGACCCATGAACCGCCATCGGTATGCCGCGCTGGTCGCCTCGGGTGCCCTCGTCGTCGGGCTCGCACTGGCCTCGTGCTCTGGGGGCGACGGACCCGCAGAGGGCCTGGGTGAGGTGCCGCCGACCTCCCGTCCCGCGACGAGCACGGGGGTTGCCTCACCGAGCGACGGGCCGAGCCCGGCGGTGAAGGGTGCGCAGACGCCCAAGCTCGATGTCGAAGTGGTCACGGGTGGGCTGGAGCACGGCTGGGACATCGGCTTCCTTCCCGATGGCCAGGCGCTCGTGACCGAGCGCCCAGCGCGGATCTCTCTCGTCTCGGGGCTGCGCGAGGGGGCCCGGCGCACGACGGTGGAGGCCGACCTCAGCGACGTGTTCGTGGCCAGCGAGGGCGGCCTGATGGGCATGGTGGTGCACCCCGACTTCACCGACTCGCGCGAGTTCACGACCTGTCAGACCCACCAGGTCGGCGGTCGGCCGGTCGACATCCGGCTCGTCACCTGGCGGTTGAGCGAGGACAGCCGCTCGGCCGAGCGAGTGAAGGACCTGCTCACCGGACTGCCGCTGTCCAGCGGCCGTCACTCGGGGTGCCGCCCCGAGATCGCCGCTGACGGGGCCCTGCTGGTCGGCACCGGCGACACCGCCGTGGGCACGATCCCCCAGGACCTCACCTCCCTCGGGGGCAAGGTCTTGCGACTGGACCTCGACACTGGAAAGCCGCTGCCCGACAACCCCTTTGCGTCGGCGACGAACCTGAACCAGCGTTACGTGCTGAGCTATGGCCACCGCAACCTCCAGGGGGTCGCGGTGCAGCCCGGCACCGGTGCGGTCTACACGGCGGAGCACGGACCGAGCAACAACGACGAGGTCAACCGCATCCGCCCGGGCGCCAACTACGGCTGGGACCCCGCGCAGGGTGGCACGGTCGGCGGCTACGACGAGAGCGTGCCGATGACCGATCGGGACCGCTATCCGGATGCCGTGCCTGCAGTGTGGCAGTCGGGCCAGACCACCCAGGCGGTCTGCTCGGCGGAGTTCCTCGAGGGCGAACAGTGGGGCGCCTTCGACGGGGCGCTCGTCGTGACGGCACTCAAGGGCGCGAAGCTGCTCGTGCTCACGCTCGACGGCTCCGGGGCGCTCGCCGAGGTGGCGGTGCCGCAGGAGACCGACGGCCCGTTCGGGCGGCTCCGCGCGGCGCGGCTCGGGCCCGACGGGGCGCTGTACGTCACGACCACCAACGGTGAGGACGACAAGCTCCTGCGGATCACCCCCACCACCTGACCCGCTGTGTTCGCGGTCAGGTGTCGATGATGGTGGTCACCACGTCGGTGACCGAGGGGCGGCGGGGCGTGGAGGAGAAGCCGAAGCTGCATGGCGGGTCCACGGGCGCGAGGTCACCGAGGGGGATGCCGTCGAGCCGCCCCGAGGCTGCCGCCACCGCGTGCGAGTCCACCGCCCCGTAGTACTCGCGCCGGCCGGCTCGGGCCACGCCGCGGGTGCGCACCCCGCGCATCGCCACCCGCGCCACCGGGTCGATCGCGGTGGACCACAGCGGGCTGGTGGCCAGCCTGCGCGGCACCAGGCGCAGCAGGCGCCCGACGCCGGTGCGCTCCCCGACCGTCAGCTCGAGGTGCAGCGAGGGGGAACGGACCTGCCACGTCGCGCCGCTGCTGGAGAGGCCGTCCCACATCGCTCGCTCACTGGGTTGCTCACCTTCGGGCACCACATCGACATCCGCCCACCCGGCGCCAATGTCCATCGGCTCGATGCGCACCTCGTCGAAGACGTACGTTGCCGACACGAAGTCGGCGACCTGGTGGCTCGGGGCGAGGAGGATGCGGTGCCCGTCGGGGCGCTCGACCATCGCATCGGCGAACACCCCGAAGGGGCTCTGGTGCCACCACCCGAGCACGACTCGCACGCCGCTGGTCGACCCCACCCCGGCGATGCGCCCCTGGAACCTCTGACGCTCTTCCACGACCCCATCATCGCCGAGACCTGGTTGCCCAGGAGTTCAGCAGCCGATCGTGCGCGGAGAGGTGGGGGTGGCGCCGCGGTTGCCACACACCGACAGGCCCCGCTTTGCGAGCCCGGACTTCATCTGTGACATGGCGGAGGTGCTGAAGCCGTTCCAGCCCATGTGCATGAGCACCGTGTTGCCCGACTTCGAATATGTGACGACATGGTTGACCACCTGGCTCTGGCTCTTACCGGTCCAGTCGTTGGTGTCGACGTTCCAGAGCCAGATCCGCATGCCCTTGCTGGCGTAGGCGTTGCGGACGGTGAAGTTGGTGGCGCCGTAAGGAGGGCGGCCGAACGAGGTGGCAACTCCGGGAGAGCCCAACTGGTAGCGCACGCTGGAGTAGGAGAGCGTCCTCAGGTCGGGGTGGCTGACCGAGTGGTTGATGACGTAGTGGCCGTGCTGGCGGGCGTAGCTGGCACTGAATCGACCGGCGGAGATGCAGTTGCCGGTCGGGGCCAGGACGAGCGCGATGCCGAGCGACTCGGCGCCCAGGACGGCGCTCTTGAAGGCGGCGTAGCTCTTCGGGCAGTCGTCATAGCTGAGGATCACGCGCGAGCTCGTGTTGGGGCCACGGGTGGTGCTGTAGTTCGTCCCCCCTCCGTTGACGAGGCGCTTCCAGCTCGCTGGGCCGACGACCCCGTCGATCGTGAGGTCGAGCTTGCTCGACTGGTAGCGACGGACCGCATTCAGGGTCCCTGAACTGAAGGTCCCCGTCGCAGTCGATGTACCGATGCTGTAGCCCTTCGCGAGCAGGATCGTCTGCAGCACCTTCACGCAGCTGCCCGTGTCGCCGTAGCGGAGCGCCGGACGACTGGTGATCGGCGTGGAGGAGGAACACGATCGCGTCGCGGCCTCGGATGCCGGTGCCGGGGCGGCAAGCACCAGGAACGAGCCTGCACACAGCGCTGCGGCGACTCGGCGCCACGTGAGCTGTCCGTGGATTCTGAGCATGAAGACCATCCCCTTCGCGGGGAGGAGCGAGTCCCCGCTCCTGCGATGGTAGACACTGCACGGCTCGTGTGTGCGTGGTTTGGGAAAGGCTAGGGTCCGGTGCATGGCAGCGGCGCCCGTCCCCTCGAACGCGTTGACCCCCGCTGCCCGTCGGGGTTACGGCCTGGGCTCGGTCGCGACCGGGTCCTTCGGCACCGTGCCGGGGCTGCTCCTGCTGCCCTACCTCACCGACCGGGTCGGCCTCGCCGCCGGACTCGCGGGCCTCGTCGTCCTCGTCCCCAAGGCGTGGGACGTCATCCTCAACCCCATCGCAGGGCGGATCAGCGACCGCTCGGAGAACCCCGCGGGGCGCCGCCGACCCTTCCTCATCCGAGCGGGCGTCACGCTCTCGGTCGCGTTCGTGCTCCTCTTCTGGGGCCCGACCTCCCCGACCGCCCTGGCCACGACGTGGGTGGTGGTGGCGTTCCTGGCGTGCGCCACGGCATACGCGTTCTTCCAGGTGCCCTACGTCGCGATGCCGGCCGAGATGACCGACGACTACGACGAGCGCACCCGCCTGATGACGTGGCGGGTCGCGATCCTCGCCCTCGCCATCCTCCTCAGCGGCGGTCTGTCGCCGCTCGTGCGCGACGCCCTCGGTCCCACCTGGGGCTACCGCGGGGTCGGGGTCTTCGTGGGTGGGCTGATCCTCATCGGCACGATCGGCGCGTGGCGGGGCACCAGGCACACCACGATGAGCCGTGCCGCGACCGCGGGGGGCAGCCTGCGCGACCAGCTGCGCGTCGTGGTGGCGGCCCGCGACTTCCGCACCCTGCTCCTCGGGTTCGTCATCCAGGCGCTGGCCATCGGCGCCATGCTCGCCGGAGTCGACTACGTGGCCCGGGTGATCCTCGGCCGCAGTGCGCTGTCGACGGTGCTCTTCGTCTGCTTCGTGGCTCCAGCACTGCTCGTGACGCCGATCTGGCAGCGCGTGGGGGAGCGTCACGGGAAGCGCGCCGGTTACCTCTGGGGCTCGGTGCTGCTGGCGGGTGGGGCGCTCGCCACCCTGTTCACCCTGCGGATCGGCGTCGTCGCCGCGGCGCTCAGCGTCGCTGTCGTCGGGGTGGGCTACGCCGCGTGCCAGATGTTCCCGCTGGCAATGTTGCCCGACGTCGCAGCCGCCGACACCGCGCGGACCGGAGAGGACCGCGCGGGGGTCTACACCGGCGTGTGGACGGCCGCTGAGACGCTGGGTCTGGCCTTCGGCCCGTTCCTGTATGCCGGCCTGCTGGCGGCTGGCGGTTATGTGTCCTCCACCGACGGGCTTGCGGCACAGCCCGACTCGGCGCGCACGGCCATCGCGTGGGGGTTCACCGTGGTGCCCGCTGTGCTCGTGGCCCTCTCGCTCGTGGTCCTGCGCAGGTATCGGCTCGATGAGGAGGTGTCCCGGTGACGGACGACGATGTGGCTCACGGCGACACGGGCGTCGCCCCGCTCGGAGGTCTCTCGGCGGAGGCGGTGCGCGAGGCCCTGCACGCGATGCAGTCGGCTGACCTGCCCGTGCACGGTGGGCGGACGCTCGCCTACGTGTACGACTCGGGACTGGCGGAGGCTGATGCGTTGGGTCTCGAGGCCCTCGCGATGTTCGCCGGCTCCAACGGGCTCGACCCCACGGCCTTCCCGTCGTTGGCGAGGATGGAGAACGACCTCGTCGCGATGGCGGGGGCCTTCCTGGACGCCCCTGAGGGGTATGCCGGGTCCGTCACCTCGGGGGGGACCGAGTCGATCCTCCTCGCGGTGCTCGCCGCGCGGGACGGCGCCACCGGGGTCCCCGAGGGGATGCTGCCGAGCATGGTGCTGCCGTCCACGGCACACGCCGCCTTCCTCAAGGCCGCGAAGTTCTTCGGGGTGCGCGCGGTCGTCGTCGAGGTCGACCCCGTGACACTGAAGGCCGATGTCGCCGCGACGGAGGCCGCGATCGACGAGACGACGGTGCTCCTCGTCGGGTCGGCGCCGTCCTACGCCCACGGCGTCATCGACCCCATCCCCGAGCTCGCGGCGATCGCCACTGCACACGGCATCCGCTGCCACGTGGACGCGTGCATCGGCGGTTGGGTCCTGCCGCACCTGGACGACGTGCCCCCGTGGACCTTCGAGGTCGAGGGCGTCACGAGCGTGAGCGTCGATCTCCACAAGTACGCGTACACACCCAAGGGGGTGTCGATCCTGCTGCACCGCACCGCCGCCCTGCGACGCTCGCACTTCTTCGCGTCTGCCGACTGGCCGGGGTACACGATGCTCAACACGACGATGCAGTCCACGAAGTCCGGCGGGCCGCTTGCTGCGGCCTGGGCGGTCACGCACCGGATCGGTGCCGCTGGCTACCGCGACCTCGCTGCCCAGGCACGCCGGGCCACCCTCGACCTCGCCGACGCAGTCCGCGAGGTCGACGGTCTGCGGGTCTTCGCCGAACCCGAATCCACCCTTCTCGCGCTCGCGACCGACGGCTCGTGCGACGTCTTCACCCTCGCCGACGAGATGCTCGCCCGTGGGTGGTTCGTGCAGCCCCAGCTCAGCTACCACGACCTGCCGGCGACGCTCCACCTGACGCTGTCCGCGGCCACCGCCCCCTCAGTGCCCGACTTCGTCATGGCCCTGCAGGAGGCCACCTCCGTCGCTCGGGAGGCGGGGCCGGTTCGGATCGACCCCGCGCTGGCCGGGCTCGTCACGTCCCTGGATCCCTCGACCCTCGACGAGGCCGGGTTCGCCGCGCTGCTGGCCGCGGCGGGTCTGGCCGGTGAGGACGGAGGTGTCGCGCTGCCCGAGCAGATGGCACCCATCAACGCGCTGCTCGACGTGTGCCCGCCCGCACTGCGCGAGGTGCTCCTCACCGGGGTGCTCGACCTGCTCTCCCGTCCGACCCGTTCCTGAGCAGGTCCACCACCCCCCTGGTTGCCACCACGCCCCACGCCGTGTTGGCTGGGGTGGTTGGCCCCACGCCGAAAGGACGACGATGTCGCGCACCACTGCGGACCCATCGCTCTCGCACACCGTGGGGGCCCTCGAGCCCCCTCTGCTGGAGCAGACCATCGGGGCGAACCTCGATGCGACGGTGGCGCGGTTCCCCGACCGCGAGGCGCTGGTGGACCGGGCCCAAGGGCTGCGGATGACGTATGCCGAGCTGGGCGCCGAGGTCGACCGGCTGGCCCGTGGGCTGATCGACCTGGGCCTGGAGAAGGGCGACCGGGTCGGCATCTGGGCCCCGAACTGTGCGCAATGGACCCTCACCCAGTTCGCCACCGCCAAGGTGGGGGCGATCCTCGTCAACATCAACCCGGCATACCGCTCGCACGAGGTGACCTACGTGCTGCGCCAGGCCGGCATCGCGATGGTCGTCGTCGCCGAGTCGTTCAAGGGCTCGGACTATCCGGCGATGGTCGAGGGGGCCCGGGCGGAGTGCCCAGCCCTGGAGCACGTCGTCGTCATCGGGCAGCAGTCGTGGACCGACCTGCTCGCGCGTGCCGAGGCGGTCAGCCCGGAACGCCTGGCCATGGTCGCGGCCGAGCTGGATCCGCATGACGCCATCAACATTCAGTACACCTCTGGAACAACAGGTTTCCCCAAGGGAGCCACACTGTCCCACCACAACATCCTCAACAACGGCTATCTCGTCGGCGAGGTCTGCGGATACACCGAGGCCGACCGCATCTGCATCCCGGTGCCGTTCTACCACTGCTTCGGGATGGTGATGGGCAACCTCGCGGCCACCTCCCACGGCGCGTGCATGGTCATTCCTGCAGCGGGCTTCGACCCCGCCCAGACCCTTCAGGCCGTCGCCGAGCAGCAGTGCACCTCGCTCTACGGCGTGCCGACGATGTTCATCGCCGAGTGGTCGCTCCCCGACTTCGAGAGCTATGACATCAGCAGCGTGCGCACCGGCATCATGGCCGGCTCGCCCTGCCCGGCCTCGATGATGAGCAAGCTGATCGACTCGGGCATCGAGGAGATGACCATCTGCTACGGCATGACCGAGACCTCGCCGGTCTCGACCCAGAACCGCACCGACGACACCTTCGAGCGCAAGGTCGGCACGGTCGGGTCGGTGCACCCCCACCTCGAGATCAAGGTCGTCGACCCGTTCACGCGCGAGACGCTGCCGCGAGGAGAGCCCGGAGAGTTCTGCACCAAGGGCTACTCGGTGATGCTCGGCTACTGGGAGGAGCCCGCGAAGACGGCGGAGGTGCTCGCAGACGGCTGGATGCACACGGGCGACATCGCCGTGATGGACGAGCACGGCTTCGTCGAGATCACCGGCCGTATCAAGGACATGGTGATCCGGGGCGGGGAGAACGTCTACCCGCGCGAGGTCGAGGAGTTCCTCTACACGCATCCGGACGTGCTCGACGCCCAGGTCATCGGGGTTCCGGACGAGAAGTATGGCGAGGAGCTCTGTGCCTGGGTGCGGATGCGCGAGGGCGCCGAGCCACTCACGGCGGAGGCGGTGCGCGAGTTCGCATCGGGGAGGCTGGCGCGCTACAAGATCCCCCGCTACGTCCGCGTCGTCGAAGAGTTCCCGATGACCGTCACCGGGAAGGTGCGCAAGGTCGAGATGCGTGCGGCCACCGTCGCCGAACTGGGGCTGTAGAGCGGTAAGTTGTGCCGCGAGCGGGCCCCGAGAGGGGGTGCGCCGAAGGACAGGACATCTCCATGCGCGGTCCCGTTTTCCTCCTGCTGGCCCTCCTCGCGGTCGTGATCGTGCTGGCCATCGGCATCGCCCTCTATTTCTCGAGCCGGTCCCGCAAGCAGCAGGAGCAGCGGGTGGAGGCAGCCGGCATCCGATCCGATGCCGGGGAGCTCGCCGCGACGGTGTCCGGTCAGGCGTCGTTCGCCGAGCAGGCTGAGGAACGGGCGGCAGTGGTGCGTGCCGAGGCAGACCGGAAGGCGCGCGAGGCTGCTGCGCTGGAGTCGGAGGCGAGCGTCCACCGGGACCAGGCCGAGGCCACCCGGCGCGACTACGAGGCGCAACTGCGCAGGGCAGACGAGATCGATCCCGACGTCGACGACTCCTCGCTCCCGCCCCTGGATGAGGAGGCGCCTCCGACGCGCGCCGAGCGTCGCGCCGCCCGCGAGGCGGCCGATGCCAGTGAGGACGAGGCCGCCGACGCGACCCCGGTAGGGGAGACCGGCGAGTGGGCGAGCACCGCACCGGCCGCGGGAGCCCTCGGTGGCGCGGCCGCCTCGTCGACCGCCCTCCAGCCCGCGGATGAGGTGCCCAGCGCCGACGATGGGGAGCCCAGCGCCGACGATGGGGAGCCCAGCGCCGACGGTGGGGAGAGCGCTCGGGTGGCTTCTGCGGCCGATTTCCGTGACGAGGTCGACGAGGAGGTTTATGAGGGGCCCGACCGGGGCACTGAGAGGGACATGAGCCAGACACAGCAGTCCGATTCAGACGAACCGACCTCCCAGGAGCGCGACGGCGAGCACGGTACTGGGCAGGACCAGATGCCCGAGGGTGGGATGGCGATGATCGCCGACCCCGACGAGTTCGCCTCGACCGAGCCGATCATGGCCTCCGAGCAGTCACCTCCCGTTCAGCGGACCGACCTTCCCGGGCGGGGAGAGGACGCCGACACGGGGTCGGAGGGCGAGCGCTCGGGTGAGGTCTCGGAGCACGACCATTCTGACCACGACCACGACCACGACCGCGACGATTCTGACCACGACCACGACCACGACGCCGTGGCCGACGGGGTCGCCACCACCTCCGCCGAGGGAGAGGGCGAGCAGGTCAGCGAGGAGCGATACGACACCACTCCGGCCAAGGACTGGAGCGCGGACGAGGGCGAGCTGCTCGATGCGAACCAGGAGCGGGGCGACCGTCTCGCGCAGGACCGCGCCGACCTCGAGTCCACGGAACAGGCGCCGTCGCATTCCGAGGGTGGGGTGAGAGAGGCTGACGACGCAGACTCCTCGGCGGCGGAGGCAGGCTCGAGCGGTGCGGACTCGGTGGAGGAAGCTGCCGGGCGACGGATCTCCTCCTTCACCGAGCTGCGTGACGGCGGGTTCGGGGTCGGCTCAGCGGCGCCGATGGAGGACCGCGCCCAGCCGCTGGACCACCCGGTCCAGGCCTATCGCGACACCATGACGTTCCGGGCCCCGGGTGATCCCGGATACGACTCCACCGAGCCCGACGTGTGGTTCTACGACGAGGGCGCTGCCGAACGCAGCGGTTTCAG
>JBDTDY010000124.1:0-3800 GCA_039922835.1 Ornithinibacter sp. | reverse complement strand
CCGGCACCTCGGCGCCACCCCCTCGGATTCGGACGAAGGGCTCATCCACCGGTTCCACGACCCGGTGCGGACCGACCCGGCCCTCGCTGCTGCCTACCCGGCTCACCTGCACATCGACCTTCTGCCGCGGCTGCAGGGCCTGGGCTGGGGGCGCGCGCTGATGCGCCGGATGCTGGAGCGCCTTGCGCTGGCCGGCGCTGGAGGGGTGCACCTCGGAGTGGCCGAGTCGAACACTGGCGCCCACGTCTTCTACGAGCGCATCGGCTTCGTCGAGATCGAGCGCGATGACCTGTCGCGCACCTACGCCCGTCCGCTGACGACCTGAGCCGACGAGCGCGCGGGTCCGAGTGGAGGGAGAGCAGCTTCGACAGGGCCGCGACCTCTAGATGGTGAGGCGCAGGCGAGGTGGGCGACACTGTGCAGATGCGGACCTCGGGCGCGCACGTCCTCCTCACCGGTGCGACCGGCACGATCGGCGCAGCCCTGGCACACCGGCTCGTCGGCCGTGGCGCGCGAGTGACCCTGCTGGCCCGCACCCCTGAGCCACTCCAGGCACTCGCCCTCGCGACGGGCGGCGCCGTGATCACGGCCGACCTGTGCGACCGCGAGAGCCTGCGTGGGCTGATCGAGCGGGTCGAGGCCCGTCAGGGCCCGCTCGACGTGCTCGTCAACAATGCCGGCGCCGACACCACCGGGCTGCTCACCGACCTCACGGCCGAGGACCTGCGCCGCACCATAGACCTCAACCTCACCGCACCCCTGGAGCTGTGCCGGCAGGCCCTCCCCGGGATGATCGCCCGGGGCGGCGGTCACCTCGTCAACATCTCGTCCCTGGCCGGGGTCGCGGCCTTCCCGGGGCTTGCCGTCTACGGCGGCACCAAGGCCGGCCTGACCCACGCGACCTCGGGCCTGCGAGCCGATCTGCGCGACGACCCGATCGGCACCCTCGCCGTCGAGATCGGACCGGTCGACTCCGAGATGATGGACCGCATCGCCCACCACCGCCCCAGCGAGGCTTCCTTCGACCGGCTTCTTCGGGCCCGACTCCTCACGATGCTCGATCCCGACGTCGTCGCCCGCCGGATCGTCTCGGCCATCGAGCGAGGACGCCCTCACCTGCGCCTGCCGAGACGAGCGGCTCCGTTGGCCGCAGTGACGGGCACTCCCCGTGCCCTGGCCCGAATCGTCTTGTCCGGCATCCCGACTCGTACTTCATCCTCACGACCTCAGCTCAGGGCCGTGAGGTGACCCGCCGCCGGACCCCGGTGCGTCGAAAGATCGCGGTGGCCACGTGGCGCCCGTCGCGCGACGGTCGCATCTACGCCCGCATGGAGGTCGACGTCACGGCTGCCCTCGCCTACCTGGACCGGGTGCGCACCGAGACGGGGGAGCGCGTCACCATCACCCACGTCGTCGGAGCCGCGCTGGGCCGCGCGCTCCGCGAGGTGCCCGAGATCCGCGCCCGAGTCGTGCTGGGTCGGCTCATCTCGCTCGACTCCTGCGACATCGGTTTCGCGGTCGACATCGAGAAGGGGTCCGACCTGGCTCCGGTCAAGGTGCAGGACGTCGACACGCTGAGCCCGCTCGAGGTCGCACGGGCCGTGGGTGCCGGTGCCGGTCGGCTGCGCACCGACGAGGATGCCGCCCACCGCCGAACGTCCGGCATCGTGCGGTTGGCGCCGAGCTGGGCGATGCGCCCGGCACTGTCGTTCGCCAGCCTCCTCGGGGGCGGTCTGGGGTGGCCGGTCCTCGGCCAGCCCGGTTTCCCGCTCGGCACGGCATTCGTCTCCAATGTCGGCTCCCTCGGGCTCGACGAGGCATTCCTCGCGCCGCTGCCGTTCGCGCGCACCCCGGTCTACCTCGCGGTCGGTGCGATTCAGGACAAGGCGGTCGTCGTGGACGGGGCTGTCGTCGTGCGCCCGGTGCTCGTGCTCGTCGCGACGGCGGACCACCGCATCGTCGACGGGGCCCACGCGGGGCAGCTGGCCGGCATCGTGCGCGATCTCGTGCAGCACCCCGAGCGGCTCGACCCGATCGCGTAACCTGCTGCGCGAGATGAGTGCGACCCTGACGGCCCGCGGCCTGGCAGCCGGACATGGTGCCCGGACGCTGTTCGCCGGCCTCGACCTCGTCGTCGGCGCCGGCGACGTCGTGGGCCTGGTGGGTGTCAACGGGGCCGGGAAGTCAACCCTCCTGCGCCTGCTGGCAGGCGAGGTGCCGCCCGAGAGCGGCACCGTCACCCTCGCGCCCGCCAGCGCCACGATCGGTCACCTCCCCCAGGAACCCGAGCGACGCGGGGGCGAGAGCGTCGCCGCGTTCGTCGCCCGCCGGACGGGGGTCGGTCCCGCCCAGGTCGAGCTCGACTCCTCCGCAGAGGCACTGGCCCTCGGCGGCCCGGGGGTCGACGACCGGTATGCCGTGGCGCTGGAGACGTGGTTGGCCCTCGGTGGGGCCGACCTGGACGAGCGCACCTGGGTGGTCCTCGCCGACCTCGGTCTCAGCGTCGACCCGAGCACCCCGATGTCGGCGCTCTCCGGTGGGCAGGCGGCTCGCGCCGGTCTGGCCGCCCTGCTGCTGTCCCGCTACGACGTGCTGCTGCTGGACGAGCCCACCAACGACCTGGACCTCGACGGCCTCGACCGCCTGGAGCGCTTCGTCGCCGGGCTCCGCATCCCGGCCGTCATCGTGAGCCACGACCGCGAGTTCCTCGCCCGCACGATCACCCGCGTGGTCGAGCTCGACCTGGCGCAGCAGAGCGTCGACGTCTACGACGGTGGCTACGACAGCTACCTCGCCGAGCGCGAGGTCGCCCGGCGGCACGCGCGGCAGGAGTTCGAGGACTATGCCGACACCCGCACCGGCTTGGAGCAGCGCGCCGTGATGCAGCGCAACTGGATGGCTGCCGGGGTGCGCAACGCACGGCGGAAGTCCCACGACAACGACAAGCTCGGTCGCAAGTTCCGGGCTGACGCGAGCGAGAAGCAGGCCGCCAAGGCCCGCCAGACCGAGCGGATGATCGAGCGGCTCGACGTCGTGGAGGAACCGCGCAAGGAGTGGGAGCTGCAGATGACCATCGCGCCGGCGCCCCGCTCCGGCACGGTCGTCGCCTCCGCCTCGGGTGCCGTGGTGCGCCGCGGCGACTTCACGCTGGGGCCGATCGACGCCCGGGTCGACTGGGCCGACCGGATCGTCGTCACGGGCGCAAACGGCTCCGGCAAGACCACCCTCATCGCGATGCTTCTCGGCGCTCTGCCCGTCGACGACGGGAGCGCCGGCCTCGGGTCGGGAGTGCGAGTCGGTGAGGTCGACCAGGCGCGCAGCCTGTTCCTCGGTTCGGAGTCCCTCGCGCGGGCCTTCGGGGATGCCGTGCCCGACTGGCCCGACGCCGAGGTGCGCACCCTGCTGGCGAAGTTCGGGCTCGGGTCCGAGCACGTGCACCGCGCAGCCGACTCGCTGTCACCGGGTGAACGCACCCGGGCCGCGCTGGCCCTGCTCCAGGCGCGCGGCGTCAACCTGCTGGTGCTCGACGAGCCCACCAACCACCTCGACCTGCCCGCGATCGAGCAGCTCGAACAGGCGTTGGACTCCTTCCCGGGCACCGTGCTGCTCGTCACCCACGACCGCCGCATGCTCGCCGACGTGCGCGCCACCCGCCGGTGGCACGTGCAGGACGGCCAGCTCACCGAGCTCTGAGCACCCAGAGCACCCAGAGCACCCAGAGCACCCAGAGCAAAGGCTCCACGGCATCCGGCCCCCGTCGAGTGCCCACTTCCCGACGCTCTGACCGTGCTGAGCACGGC
>JBDTDY010000123.1:0-11338 GCA_039922835.1 Ornithinibacter sp. | reverse complement strand
GTTCTCTGGGTGATCTTCCCCTACGTCTGCCTGGCCGTCTTCGTCGTCGGCCACATCTGGCGTTACCAGTACGACAAGTTCGGGTGGACCACGCGCTCCTCCCAGCTGTACGAGGACCGGCTGCTGCGCATCGGCAGCCCGCTGTTCCACTTCGGGATGATCGGCGTGTTCTTCGGGCACGTCATCGGCCTGATCATCCCCCGCGTGTGGACCAACGCACTCGGGCTGAGCGAGCATGCCTACCACGTGATCGCGCTCGCGGGCGGCATCCCCGCGGGGCTGGCGGCCCTCGCCGGCCTGGTGATCCTCATCTACCGCCGGCGCACGGTGGGGCCGGTCTTCAGTGCCACCACCCGCAACGACAAGGCGATGTATGCCGTGCTGGGCCTGGTCATCGTGCTGGGCATGTGGAACACCATCGCCGGGAGCGTGCTCGAGTTCGGCGGGGAGTACAACTACCGTGAAGGCGTCTCACCGTGGTTCCGGAGCATCTTCATGCTCTCCCCGGACCCCGAGCTGATGGTGGCGGCCCCGCTGGGCTTCCAGCTGCACGCCTTCTTCGCGTTCCTGCTCTTCGCGATGTGGCCCTTCACCCGTCTCGTGCACGTCTTCTCCGCACCGATCGGCTACCTCACCCGCCCCTACGTCGTCTACCGCTCCAAGGACCAGCGGCCCGGTCAGGGCACCGGAAGCCGTGCTCCTCAGCGCGGCTGGGACAAGTCCGAGCTGCAGAAGAAGAAGTGACGACGGCGATGACCGACACGGCGATCCGGGCGCACCGCCGGGAGGAGCGGACCATGACCGATCTCAGCACCGCCGAGCAGGAGTGGCACGACTGGATCGCCGTGGCGTGCGAACGACTCGGCGTCGACGCGGACTCGGTCGACGTGGTGGGCATCCACGCGCTCACCAAGGACATCGCGCACGACTTCGCGCGACCGATGGCGCCGGTGGGCTCCTACATCCTCGGTCTCGCGGTCGGTGCACGCGCGGCCCGGGGTGAACCGGTCAGGGCGCAGGAGCTCGCCGACGCCCTGCGTGCGACGCTGGGTGAGGCCTCCCACTAACCCTGGTCGCGGATCTTCCTCACGGTCCGGCGGAAGGACCAGCTCACCGGGGCGTCGAGGACGGCGCCGAGGCGTAGGAAGGCCCTGGTGGCACCGTCGACGGTCACCGCTCGCCTGTTCCGGACGATCCCTCGCAGCAGTGCCGCGGCCACCACGTCTGGCTGAACCGGTGAGATCCGTCCCGAGATCGCTGCGGTCTCAGGGGGTTTCCTGAGGTTCTCGGCCGCGAACCCCGGGGTGTCGGTGTCCGGTGGATACAACACCGTGACGTGCACGCCGGACGGCTCCACCTCGTACCTGAGGGAGTCAGCAAGCCCGCGAATGGCGTACTTCGTCGCACCGTAGCCGGTGTAACCGGGCACCCCGATCAGTCCGGCGGTAGAGCTGACGAACACCAGATGACCGGCACCTCGCTCGACCATCCCCGGCAGGACCGCGCGCGCCGCCGTGATCGATCCGCGGACGTTGACCCGCCAGTGCTCGTCGAACTCCTCGAGCGGCACCTCGAGGAACCGGCCGGGAAGCACGATGCCGGCGCACGCCACCAACACGTCGCACGGCCCTTGGCGGCGTTCCAGGTGCTCGAGCGCGTGATGGGTAGCGGCCGCATCGCCGACGTCGCACGACGCCCACTCCACCGCTGCACCGATGGACTGCGCGGTCGATCGCAAGGTGCTCTCGCGCCGTGCGACGAGCGAGACGCGGGCTCCGGACGATGCTGCCTGCCGGGCGGCGGCAGCGCCGATTCCCTCGGAGCCACCAGTGACGATGACGTGCTTGCCGCGCAGGTCCGTCATGGCCTGACCTCATCGGCCGCGGTCGCACGGGTCCGGAGTGCCTCCCCGGCCGCGCGTCGGGTGAAGTGCAGAGCAGGGTCGGGGATGGGCTGGCGCCGCAGCGCTCGCTCGTCCGCGAGGTAGCTCATCGACATCGTCCACGGCCCACGGTCCCCTTGTCGCGGAAGGGAGTCCAGGCTGCGCTGCACGTAGCCGGCGCCGAAGTCGAGCAGGGGTCGGGTTCCCACGCCATCCGGCGGAAGCACCGGCGTGCACGTGGCATACCCGTGGTCGTCCATGTGGGCGATCAGTCGGCACAGGTGCTCGGCGAGCAGGCCGACCTTCAGGGTCCACGATGCGTTGGTGTAGCCGATGAAGAACGCGAAGTTGGGGATGCCGCTGAGCATCATCCCCTTGAACGCGACCCGCTCGGTGGGCTCCACCACTTCCCCGTCGACGCTCAGCTCGATCCCCCCGAAGGGCAGGAGCGTGAAGCCGGTGGCGGTCACGATGACGTCCGCCTCGAGGAGCTGGCCGGACGAGGTGCGGATGCCGCGCTCGGTGAACGTCTCGATGCGGTCGGTCACCACTGCTGCGCGGCCCTCGCTGATGGACTCGAACAGGTCGCCGTCGGGAATGACACACAGCCGCTGGTCCCAGGGGGCGTAGGGCGGGTTGAAGTGGGTGTCGACGTCGAAGTCCGTGGGGAGGGCACGGGCTGCCATGCGGCGCAGGAGCTTTCGAGTTCCGTTCGGATATTTTCGGGCCAGCTCCCAGGTGGCGCGCTGCGTGAGGATGTTCTTGCGGCGGACGATGCGGAACGAGCGGTCCGGACCGAGGGCACGAGTGAGTGCTTGTGCGAGCGGGTCGCGTCGGGGGAGGGACATGACATAGGTGGGCGTGCGCTGCAGCATCGTCACGTGCTCCGCGGTGCGGGCGAGGGCCGGCACCAGGGTCACGGCGGTGGCGCCGCTGCCGATGACGACCACCCGGCATCCGGTGACGTCCAGGTCCTCCGGCCACTGCTGGGGGTGCACGATCGTGCCGGTGAAGCGGTCTCGCCCGGGAAAGGTCGGCGTGTGGGGCTCGTCATAGCGGTAGTAGCCAGTCGCACCGAGGAGCCAGGAGGTGGTGACGGTGTGCCGGGTGCCCGTGTCAGTGCGCTCGACGAGCACCGACCACACCGCGTCCTCACTGCTCCAGTCGGCGCGCAGGACCCGGCGGTGGAACCTGATGTGCTCAGTGATCCTGTTCTCGGCGGCGGTGTCGCGCAGGTAGCGCAGGATGGCGTCACCGTCGGCGATGGAGGTGTCATCACGCCAGGGCCGGAACTCGTAGCCGAAGGTGTAGAGGTCGGAGTCGGAGCGCACGCCCGGGTAGCGGAACAGGCTCCACGTGCCACCGAGGTCGCCGCGGGACTCGAGCACGGCATACGTGCGGTGCGGGTGCTCCACCCCGAGGTAACGCGCGACGCCGATGCCCGAGATCCCGGCGCCGACGACGAGGACGTCGACGTGCTCGGGGGTAGCTGGCGTGTCTTCGGTGCTCATCCGATGGTGCTCCGTCGGGTCGTCGGGAGGGGAGGACCCCATCGTCGCCGATGGAGCCTCGAATGGTGCTCAGGGGGGGGACCGTCGCACCCTCCGCCCCACCGACCGGCATCCGCGCTGAGCGTCATGTCTCGGAACTGATCCGCAGGCCCTATACTACGTCTTGTAGTAACCACTCCTCGGGTCGGGTCACGACGTGGAGGTGATGAGTCGCTTGCCTTTCAGCGAAGGGAACAGCACGACGATGGACGATGAGCGGTCACCCGCACTTCTCGCGGGTGTTGATGCGCGTGGCACGCCGAACGCGACCGAGCGAGTCACCGAGCACCTCGCGCCGGGGAGGAAGCGGGCGCCGCTGATGCGCTACATCCGCATCAACCTCCCGCGGTCCACCCGGCTGCTGCTGCTCCTCGTCGTGGCTGTCATCGGTGCGGCGTCGGCGGCTGTCGCGCTCGGCAACCACGAACCCTTCGCGTTCGCCGCCGCGATCCTGTGGTGCGTCTTCGCGGCATCCGTCGGGTTCGTCGCTGTGGGGCTCGTGACCTCCGCCCGGATCTGGACCTGGGGTGTGGGAATCGCCGTGGCGTCGCTGCTGATCTACGCGGGCGGCCTCGCGGGTGACGCGCCCTTCGTGTGGAACGGGGCCAGCACCGTCCTGGCCGCGACGTGGAACGTGACGCTCCTCGCATCCATCGCCTATCTGCTGCTGTTCTGGGCCCTGCGGTACGGCGTCATCACCGCCGCGCCCGACAACCAGAACTTCATGGACTGACAGGGAGCTGCGTCATGGACCTCGGATACCCCTGGTGGCTCCGCGTGGAGCACTTCCTCAACCTCATCTTCATCTCGTTCCTCGTGCGCTCGGGCATCGAGATCCTCGGCACCTACCCCAAGCTCTACAGATCGCAGCACACCGTGCCGGGTACGGCGTGGGCGCAGTTCACCATTCAGCGGGCACCGAAGCACAAGTACTACACGGTGGGCGGTGAGTACGACGACTACTCCCCACGCCTCTCGCTGCCGGGTCGCGGACTGCTGGGGCTGGGGCGCTACTGGCACTTCATCACCGTCACGGGCTTCGTCAGCTCCTGGGTGATCTACTTCGTGCTCCTGCTCGCCACCGGTCAGTGGCGGCGCTATGTCCCCACCTCCTTCGACACCTTCAGCCAGGCCGGTCACGACATGGTGGCGTACCTCGCCTTCACGGTTCCCGACGCCGTGGACGGGATGCCGTTCAACGCCGTGCAGCAGCTGTCCTACGGTGTCGTGATCCTGGTCCTCACCCCGCTCGTGATCATCACCGGGGCGTTCCAGTCCCCCGCCGTCGCCAACTACTTCTCCCGGATCACGCGCGCCGTGGGTGGCCGACAGGTGATCCGCACCGTCCACTTCCTGTGCCTCGTCGGGTACGTCGCGTTCTTCGTGGTCCACGTGGCGATGGTGCTGGTCCACGGCTATGCCCACGAGACCTCGAAGATGGTGTTCGGAAACACCGACGATCAGCTGCTGGGCGGCCTCATCTTCACGCTCGGGCTGGTCATCGTGGTCGCGCTGCACGTGGTGGCCACCCGTTGGACGCTGACCAACGGCCGCGCCGTCGAGAAGATGCACAACGTGATCGTGCGGCCGTGGTCCAACCTGCTCTACCGCCTTCCGGCGCGCATGCACTACAGCCGCTCCAACGTCACGGGTCAGGACGTGGGGTTGACGAACACCACGCACAACTTCCGCGGGAGCGGTCGCCCGCCGGAGGCCAAGGAGTACCTGGCCCTGATGGCCAACGGCTACCAGGACGACTACGTGCTCGAGATCGGTGGCTACGTCGAGAGGCCCATGTCCCTGACCATCGGTGACCTGCGTGAGCTCGCCGCCGATCACTCCCAGACCACCCTCCACCACTGCGTGCAGGGCTTCTCCTCGATCGGGCGGTGGCGCGGGATCCCCGTCTCGGACCTCCTGGATCTCGCCGCCCCGCTTCCAGGCGCGACCGACGTCGTCTACACGAGCTTCCAGAACATGGGCCGCGATGACGCGCTGTACGAGGGCGGGACGTACTACGAGTCCAACCCGATGATCGAGGCGCGGATGCCGCAGACGCTCATCGCCTTCGAGCTCAACGACGAGGGCGAGATCCCGGTCAAGAACGGCGCACCCGTGCGGTTGCGTATGGAGACATCAACAGGGTTCCGCAGCCTGAAGTGGCTGGAACGGATCGAGGTGGTCAACCGCTACGACATCATCCTGCAGGGTCGTGGGGGGTACTTCGAGGACGCGGACTTCTATGACCGCAACCAGCTGATCTGACCGGCCCAGAAGGAAGGAGAGGGAGAGCATGTCGCTGACCGAAAAGCACCCCCGCACCCAGAGCGAGCTCGACGCCCACGTCGCGGGGCTGCCCCGCCCGGTGCGGAACACCTTCGACGGGATGTTCCCGTTGCACGAGGACCTCGAGCTGTCCGACGAGCAGGTCCAGATCGTGCTCGACTACGTGCGCGAGGTCGACTTCCACCTGCCCGGGGCCACCCCGGAGGAGTTCCTCGTCGTCCGGTGGGCCAGGTACACCGGGTTCCAGTTGGTGCAGGAGCCACTGGAGGCCTATGCCGTGGGGCTCCGGTGCACCCACGCCGGCCTGGAGGGCCACCACACCTTCATCCGGATGTCCTGGGGACAGCTCATGGGCGACCCGACCGCGCCGCGCCTGCCGGTCAACGAGCCGGTGCTGGCGAGCGACATGATGACGCTCGCCCGCTATCGAGACACCCGCACGGGCCCGTCGAGGACGGGTGTCGATTCGTATGCAGTCACCGAGGGTGGCGGGGTTCCGGGTGCTGATTTCGACCTGGCGCTGCTGGAGGGTGCGTTTGCGGACGTCCTCGCCCACCACGCCTCCGGCCAGGGCCTCGAGGTCAACTCGTGGTGGGACCCTGCTCTGAACTGGGGTGTCGCCCTGGCGGGGCGCTACCCACGCCTGAAGTACTTCGAGTCCAAGGGTGCTCTCACCGAGACGAACTCGGCCGCGCTACGCGCCTTCGAGGAGCGAGCAGCCGAGGCGGAGCCCGTGTTGCGGGAGCTCGGCCTCGCCTCTCCCGAGCCTGTGGCGAGCGCCGCACTCACGCAGGCGCGGGCTGCGGAGCGCGGCACGTTCCTCCTCCGCCTCCGGATCCGCAACCCGCGGCCGCTCACCGAGTCGCGAAGCGAGGCCGACACGGCATCCGCGGAGCCCAGCGGCTGACATGCGCTGTCACCACTGGGTGCGACACCCCAGTCGGCCCGAACCCCTGGTCATCCACCCATAGAGGAAGAGAGAACACCATGCCCTTCTACCAAGCCGTGTCGATCGTCGGATCGGTGCTGCTGTTGACCGCGTACGCAGGTCTGCAGACCGGTTACCTGAACCCGAGCACGTCCTACGTCTACCAGTACTTCAACCTCTTCGGCGCCGCCTGCCTGACCTACTCCGTCATCCAGCCGTTCAACACCGGAGTGTTCATCACCGAGCTGTGTTGGACCGTGTTCAGCATCGTGGGCGTGGTCAAGCTCGTCCGGATGCGCGACGCGAACCGCACGGCCGCAGAGGCCGGCTCGGCAGACGAGGCCGCTCGGCCGGTCGGTTGAGCCCACCCGCACACGGTTGACCCGTTGCTAACGCCGTGCGGCCAGTCGATGGGCGATGTCGACGGCCAGGCGGATCTGATGGTCAAGCGCCGCCGCACTGCCCCACCACGACACCGACTCCACCACCAGCCCTTCGCCCGTGAGCTTGACGGCGTTCAGCTCCGCAGCTCGCAGGACACCGTCGCCGTGCGGGGCCGCCGGCCAGTTCTCGATTCGCTGGCGCAGAGCGAGGTCGAGGACGCCAGCGGGATCGGTGTAGACGAATCGTTCGTCGACATCACCTCCGGGATGCTGTCGCGACGCAGACCGGGTCAGGCGCCCCAAGGTCCTCATCAGCACGCCAAGGTCAGACTGGGGACCGGACCGGCGCACGTCGAGCTGCGGGATCGCCGTCCCGCTCACGGATCGTCGGACACGCAACGACGGACACACCCACCGGACGAACGACGCCGGGTCACTCTCACCGGTTGGCGTGCCGTCATCGAGGTCGCAGTACCAGTGCAGATCAGCGTCTCGGGGCTCCAACCGGCACACGTGCTTATCGCCAGTCGTGACCACCAGGTCGCGCTCGGTCACGACGATGTCGACGAAGTCGAAGTGCGATGCCTTCACAAACGGATGCTATTGCCAAACACGGTGCCCGGGCGTGGCTCCACCCGGATCGTGGGAGCTCGGCCACCGTCCGACACGTTGCTGTCGAGATGCAGCGAAGCTGTCACAAACGCGCGCGTGCGATCTTGCGCAACCGAGCACAGAAGGGTCGGGCCGTGACATCTTGCCGAACGCCGCGTCCGCGGCACGAGCGGGTGCTGTTTCATGCCGGGAGGCGAGAGGAGCGTGGCCCCGCTCGGCGAGGTTTCCTTACCTGTTCGCGGGTCGGCAGGGCGAGCCTGTCTGGCATTCTTCGCGCATGGGACAGGGTCTTGTTCGCGGGTCGCGGTTGATCGCATCGATGCTCGCTGCCGGAGTGCTGAGCGCCTGCAGCACCCCGGGCGTCGAACTGCCCGATCGCGCCGATCCCACGATCCAGCGCGAGGAGGCGCGGTTGGCCGCCGTCATCGGTGCTGAAACCACCACCATCCTCGGAGCGCCCGGCACGTGTTCCGTGCGTCTCCTGCGGCAGGACGCAACCGCGTCCTTCGTGTGGGCTGAGTGCGCCACAGGCCCTCCGACCAACACCGGCATCAGCGCCCCGATGCGAGTGATTGGCTCCCAAGTGACCATCCCGCGCGATGGAACCCAGTACACCCAGGACATCCACACCCTGTTCCCCGACGACCTCGCCGCGATCATCGAAGCCCAGGACGATTCGATTCGCCCGTGAAGACAACCCCCTCCATCACCCGGCGCAGGCGGCGGCCCTTACTTTCTACGCGGAGCGCAGCAGAAGAGGTCGTCGCGTTTGTGGTCGTGCGTGATCTGGGCTGCGGCGTTGTCGTCGGGGCCAAGCCCACCCACACACCCGGGGGAAGTCAGTGAATCGAGCGAGAAGAATGAGGATGGCAGTGGTTGGGATGCTGGCCTTCTCGGTCCTGGGGCTTGCCGCCTGCGGAGGCGGTTCTTGGGAGGACCGGCTCAAGGATCCTGAGGTTATGGATGCGTACCGGCAGGACGCTCGTGCGACCGGGACGGCGTTGATGGATGAACGCCTCGATGACATGGCTCGTCGCCTCTGTGCAGGGTGGGCCGGTGAGTCTGATGAGGCGGTCATGGAGCGAGAGCTCTTGAACACCCCAGCTATCGAAAGATCGAACTTCTTCGCGATCGCTACGGCCGCCCACACCAACGTGTGTCCTTGAGAGGAGTTGATTCTTGGACCGTGCCCAATCGGACTCGCGGGGAGCGGCACGACCGGGCGCTTCGCTCTCGCAGACCGACCGACGCCCAGGGATGCCCCGCCATGGCTACGCGGTTGGACGACGCCTCGCCAAAGCTGCGATCCCCGACAGGAGTGCTGCCACGAGAGCCAACGCAACCAAGGCGTACCCGTACAGCCGCAATCCGATCCAGTTCGGATCCCCTTGGTTCACCCACCATGCGAACCACGTAAGAAGCGCAGCGAGGAAAAGCGCCACGCCACGCAACGATCGCTTTCCCCAGGTCGGGAGCGACCTTGACATCGAAGCGACGACGGCGAGGACGAACCCCGCGAGCACAGCGAACAGCGGAATAGACCACCAGTGGAACGCCAGGTGCATGGTCTTGAGACTAGTCGGCACACCCCGAATAAACCCACCTGATCGCGGCATGAGCGGACGTTGGCCCAGCAGCCGCCGATGCAAACGAGAGCTCCTCGGTATGGTCGCCAGATGCATTGACGATCCTTCGAGCGTCATTGACACAAAACAATTGAAGCGTCATAGTCCGTGATATGCGACGCTCTGCGCTTGCCATGGGGATCCTTCTTCTACCGCTTGCTTCCGCTGTGGCGGTCGGAGGCCCTGTTTCTACGGCCGCAGCCCAGGTGCCTGCCTTCGACGTGGACCCCGAGGCCAATGCACGTGCCGCCGAGGTAGCGGAGTTCCTCGTGCCTGGCTTGGAGGCTGATCCAACGTTTGCGGGCACGGCGATACTGGCGACGGGACTTGAGATCAGTGCCGTCGGCGGAGGCGGCGAACTTTTGCGACGCGTTGTGGCCGACTCCAGCCGTACGTACGCCGACGTTCCGGTGACGATCCGCAACGTGAAGCGCTCGCGCGCGGATCTCCTAAAGATCACAGCCGACCTGGACGCACGGGCTGTTGAGCTTCGAGATCGAGGCATCCGCATGGCCATGTGGGGTCCCGACTATGCGTCGAACACCGTCAGTATCACGCTGGAAGCGGCCACCGACGATTCCCTCGCCCTTACCGAGCCTTACGCGAGCGGAAGCGTGCAGGTCGCTGACTCGTATGAAACGAACACGCCAGCTACGCGCGAGAATGACACGAGCCCCTTCTACGGCGGAAATCACATCACCGGGCCTTTGAACTGCACAAGTTGGTTCAGCACGTACAAGAGTGGTGTGGCCTATCGAGCCTTCACTGCGGCTCACTGCACGTCGGGAACCTGGAAAGTTGCGGCCGGCGCGCAAATTGGGTCGACCACGAGCAGTAACTGGACCGGCAGCGTGGACGCCCAAGCGATCTCAGCCAGCAGCCTGGCTCGGTATGTTTGGGCTGACCCCAACGCGAGTACCCGCTTAGTGAAGTCCACTTCGAGCACCCAGCCCGTCGGGACATTGGTCTGCACGGACGGATACGTCAATAAAGAGATCTGCAACGTTGAGGTTCTTAACGATGACATCTCGGTAACTTATGGTGGCCACACGGTCACGCATACCGTACGTGCCCACCAGAAGGCCAACCTCAGCGCGTTCACGGGAGGCAACAGCGGGGGGCCGGTTTACAGCTTGGTCACCGGAGGCGTTACGGCTCGAGGGATGGTCTACTCCCGTTCCACGGACGACAGTTACGGCAATTACGGGAAACAGCAATACATCACTAGCGCGTTCGGTTACCCCATCATGCTGGGTTAAACCATGCGTTTGCTGCGCATCAGCCTCTGCCTCATCACCGTTCCAATGCTGGTCGGGTGTGGGGCGCCTTCGGGTGAGCGAGACCCTCTCACCGCGACGACGGTTCCGCCCGCCGCCGATTACCCACTTGCGACAGTCGTCGCATCGCCAAGCGTCGGCCTGGACAGTTTGCCGTGGGTCCTTCACGGGGTGTCGCCCGACTCCAGGACTCTTTATCTGAGCGTAGGCGTCGGTGGCGGCTGCCCCGTCACGACGACCGAATTGGCGGTGGAAGAACAACCGGACTACGTTCGAATTACTTCAGCGGTTGCTGAATCCGGAGGGCCGGATTGTGATGCGTCTCTTAAGACACGTGACGTCACCGTGGCTCTCGGAAGTCCGCTCGCAGATCGAGCTCTGATCCACGCACCCCTTGGCCGGACCGGGCAGTAGCCATACGCGAGCTGGTGGAGCAGGTAGAGGACCTAGACCGACTGGCCGGTTGCGGCCCGCGACCAAGGCCACAGGGTGGTTTTCGAATGACGTCTCAGGAGCGATCGTCAAATGACCCTTGTACAGGACTGGCTGCCAGCCCCTGAGTGAGAGGTCCGCTCATCGGCATGACAGGACGATGCGCACCTGCCCCACTCCGCCGCGGGTGACCGAGCCCGACTATGGCGTCTGGGAAGGCGTTGGACGGGGTAGGTGTGCGCGTGCTGGCCTGCGTGGCCAAAGGCGAAGGTGAGATGGTGGCTGCGGTGTTCCGCACTATCTTTGCCCCACCCGAGCTTGCCCTGATGAGCGAGCAGTGGGACAAGGTCCGCGACGGGCTCG
>JBDTDY010000122.1:0-6207 GCA_039922835.1 Ornithinibacter sp. | reverse complement strand
CCCGCAGCCCCGCTCGAGGCCACCATCCCGGTGCTGTGCGGCGGCATCGCCAACTGACACGACAGTCACGGCACAGCCCCGCTGACGCCCACGAGCCCTCCCGCCACCTCGGCGGGAGGGCTCGCGTCGTCACAGGGCAGCGGCTGCGGCGCGCCCGGCCGTCCTGCCTGAGAAGAGGCAACCGCCGACGAAGGTGCCCTCGAGCGCCCGGTAGCCGTGCACGCCCCCACCACCGAAACCGGCCACCTCACCCGCGGCATACAGCCCCGGCACCGGCTCGCGGTCCGCCCCGAGCACCCGCCCGGACAGGTCGGTGTGCAGGCCGCCAAGGGTCTTGCGCGAGAGCACCCGCAGGCGAACCGCAACGAGCGGTCCGTGCTTGGGGTCCAGGATGCGGTGCGGCGGGAAGGCCCTCTTGGTGAGGCGGTCACCGCGGTAGCGTCGCGCCATCCGGATCGCGGCGACCTGGGTGTCCTTGGTGTAGTCGTTGTCGACCTGGCGGTCGCGCTCGACCATCTGGCGCTCGATGTGGGCCGGATCAAGCCGCGCCTCGGGGGTGAGGGCGTTCATCTTCGCCACGAGCTCCCCGATGGTGTCGGCCGTGAGCCAGTCCTCCCCGTGGTCGAGGAAGGCCTGCACGGGGGGGAGCACCTTCGTGATGGGACGGCGAAGCACGTCGCGGTAGTGCCGCCCGGTGAGGTCGGGGTTCTGTTCCGAGCCGGAGAGCGCGAACTCCTTTCCCACGATCGAACGGTTCAGGATGAACCACGAATGGTCGAACCCACTGTGCCGCAGGTGGTCGAGCGTGCCGAGGGTGTCGAACCCGGGGAGGTAGGGGGCCGGCAGTCTGTCGCCTCGCCCGTCGAACCACATCGAGCTCGGGCCGGGCAGGATCCGGATGCCGTGACCCGGCCAGACCGGGTCCCAGTTGGCCACGCCCTCGACGTAGTGCCACATCCGGTCGCGGTTGACGACGGCACCTCCGGCGGCCTCGGTGATGGCGAGCATTCGCCCGTCGACGTATGCCGGGACACCGGTGAGCATGGATGCCGGGGGCGTGCCGAGCCTGTCGGGCCAGTTCTCGCGGACGAGGTCGTGGTCGGCGCCGATGCCACCTGAGGTCACGAGCACCGCCCGGGCGCCGTACTCGAAGTCGCCGCTCACCTCGCGCGACGACTTGACACCCCGAGGCGAGTCGTCCTCGGCAAGAACAGAACCGGTCACACCGGTCACCGCACCCCCCGCGACGACGAGGTGGTCGACCCGGTGCCGCGGGCGATACATGACCCGCCCTCCGGCGATGTGCTCGCGGACCCGGCGCTCGAAGGGGGCAACCAGCCCGGTGCCGGTGCCCCACGGGATGTGGAAGCGCGGCACCGAGTTGCCGTGCCCGCCGCTCGTGCCGTCGCCACGCTCGGCCCAGCCCACGACAGGGAAGAAGGAGACCCCCTGCTCGCGCAGCCAGGAGCGCTTCTCGCCAGCAGCCCACTCGACATAGGCGCGCCCCCACCTGCGCCCCCAGTGGTCCGGCCCCGGGGAACCATCAGGCTCGGTCAACCGGTCCCAGCCGGCCGTGCCCTCCCAGTCCTGCCACGCGAGGTCGAAGGAGTCGGAGATGCCCATCCGACGTTGCTCGGGGCTGTCGACCAGGAACAGCCCCCCGAAGCTCCACCACGCCTGACCGCCGAGGTTGGCCTCGCTCTCCTGGTCCAGCAGGACCACCGAGCGACCGGCATCCGCGAGCTCACACGTCGCGACCAGCCCGGCCAACCCGGCTCCCACCACGATGATGTCGGCATCCATGGACTGACCCTAGGCCCTGACCCCGACAGGTGCACCGGGCATCGGCCTGACCCGCGCCATCCCTTCTGACACCTCGACCTCGAGCGCAGCGAGGTCTTCCACCACCAGGTCACTCACGGGTGAGAGCGCCTCGCGGGGCGTGGTGCTCAGCACGGCGACGAGCCCGCGGCACCCGGCCTCGCGAGCCGCGGACAGCCCGGCCACCGAGTCCTCGACGACGAGGCAGTCACCCGGGTCGACGCCGAGGAGTCTGGCCCCCTCCAGCCACGGGTCCGGCCACGGCTTCCCGCGAACGACGTCCGAGGCGGTGACGACCACCGGCGGGTGCGGCAGCCCGGTCGCCGCGATCCGCGCCTCCGCGAGGTCGCGGGTGCACGACGTCACGATCGCCGTGGGCACCCCGCCGGCCGCCAGTGCGGTGAGCAGCTCGACAGCCCCGGGGAGGATGACGATGCCGTCGGTGTCCGCGACCTCGATCTGACGAATCCTCGCGAACGCCTCCTCGCGGCGCTCCGCAGGGAGCAGTTGCTCGATCACGTTGGCCGCCGTCACCCCGTGCAGGCCCGCGAGGAGGTGCGGGTCCACGTCGAACTCGCCGCACCACCGCAGCCAGGACCGCTCGACCGCGGGGATCGAGTCGATGAGGGTGCCGTCCATGTCCAGCAGGACCGCGGAGAAGGGGAGGTCGAAGGCAGCGGAGGTGGGCGGCATACCGCCGACCCTAGGTGCGGGTGCCGCCAGCCGTGAACGGCTCCGGTGCGGATGCCGGATCAGCGGGGTGCCGTTTCGGTCGCGTCAAGCAGGTCGAGACTGAATGCCGCGATGGCGGCACGTTCAGCCGCCACGTGGTGAAGGTGTGGTGTCGGGTCGGTGCCGAGATGCTCGAAGGGCAGGGCGGAGAGCCCGGTGAACAGCACCAGGTGGAGGGCGTGCGCCCGTCGCACGAGATCCAGTGGGATGTCGCAGCCCTCAGCGCGTAGACCCTCGATGTAGGAAGGGAGCACCGAAGCCTCGATGGCGGGCAGCGTGGAAGCCGGCTGCCGACCGATCTGGACGTCTCCGACGAGTAGTTGTCCGAGGTCGAACGCGATCGGCCCCACGCCGAAGAAGCCGTAGTCGATCAGCACGAAACCATCGGGATCAGCGCTGACAAGAAGGTTGTTCGGGCACGCGTCACCATGGATGGCGCCCTGCGGCAGGTTGGCAAGTGTCTCCACGAGGTCATCGGCGCGGTCGGCCGCGACCTGCAGGCGATGTCGCAGTGAATCATCGAACGCCGTGGCCATCAACGGGTGGGCCCAGACGGCAGGATCCCGAAGCAGCGGGATGACCTGGTGGGTGAGCCGCCCATTCAGATAGTCGCGGACGGTCCACTCGAACTGGCCGACGTCGGCCCGCTCGCGCACCCCTGGGCTGGCCGCCAACCGGCCCAGGAGATACGCGGCGCGCGTGAACCGGGCCACGTCCCATTGCGCGGGCACGGGCGTGATCTCCTCCATCCAGACGCTGGCCGACTTCTCGTCGAGATCGAAGACCCCCACGGCCCGCGGCATCCGCAGGCCCCGCGGCAGTCGGCCAGCCAGGTCCGAGCGATAGACCAGCGGCTCAGTCCGCCAGGGCACTCCCGCTTCGGCCATGGCCGCAATCTCCGCAGGGACGTCGCCGAACAGCGGTGATCTGCTCCACGACTGCACGTGCTTGACGAAGAAGCAGAAGAGCTGGTGTCGCCCGCGGACCACCGCTTCGCCGCGCACCCAGAAGCGGCCTGCCGTGGTGATGGCCGTGAGGTCGTAAGCCACCTCTTCGGCCCGGGAGCTCAGCACAGTGACCTCGGCAGCGGGCTCGTGCACCAGAGTCGCGACAAGTTCGGCCAGCGTTTCGTCGGTGACGTCGGCGCCTTGCAGTGCTTCTCGTCGATGCATGGTGGGCTTCCGCAACCAGGAGAACCATTCCCCTCCTCCTTGAAGGTAAAGTAACTTTATGACATTCGTCAAGGCCGAGTTCTCAGCCGCGCAGACCCACGCCCCGATGCTCATGGGGTTGCTCATGCGCGAGGTGCAGAGCATCTTCGCGGCCGAGGACTGGGACGGGCTGCGCCAGTCCCACTTCAGGGTGATGTTCGCGGTGCCCGACCAGGGCGTGAGCATCACCGAGCTCGGCGAACGGGTTGGCATGACGAAGCAGGGATGCGGGCAGTTCGTGGCTCAGCTTCTCGAGTCCGGGCACTTGGCCACGGAGCGGAACACCTCGGACCGCAGGGTGCGCTTGGTGCGTCGGACTCTCCACGGACAACGGGTGCTCGAGGCCGTCCGAGACCGAAGCCTGCGCATCGAGGAGAGGTGGGCCGATCAGGTCGGGCAGGACGACTACCTGATTTTCCGCGCGGTACTGGAGGACCTCGCGCTGGGAACCCTCCCGGACTGAGCATGGCGACCGGCAACGTGCGTCATGCGCGACTCCCGAGGAGCGGGAGGATGCTTGACCCATGAGCACAGCACCGATCATCAGCACTGACCATCCGGATGCCGTCACCTACCGGCGGGCTGCCGATGCCTTCCGCGCGGGTGACCTCGAGACGCTTGCGAGCACGATCCACGACCAGGTGATCTGGCACATGCCCGGAACCACGTGGATGGCGCGGGACTTCGAGGGCAGGGACACCCTCGTCGCATACCTTCGAGAACTCATGCAACGCACCGGTGGCAGCTTCACGTTGCACGACGTCGTCGTGTCCGGTTCGGACGACCACGTGCTGGCTGTCCAGCGCTTCGGCGCAACCTCCGGCGGCGAGCAGCGATCTTTCGACGTCACGTCGGTCATGCACTTTCGTGACGGGAAGCAGAAGGAGCGCTGGTTGCACATCCATGACCTGAATGGGTTCGACGAGTTCATGGCGCGCTTCGAATAGCCAGCACGCAGCCGGTCGCGGAGTCTGTCCTGGCGGGGGCACGGAGCGCAACGCAGGCATACGCTGCAGACATGAGCACCACTGTCCCCTTGACCCAGCTGGCACAGACGATGGAGAACCACCCGTTCGCCTACCTCCTCACCGTCAGCGAGGGGGAGCGCGTGCATGCCGTCGCCGTCGACGTGGCCATCGACGGCGACCACCTCCTCGTTCCCCAGTTGGGCCGGCGCACCCTGACCAACTGCGAAGCGCGCCCTTCAGTGACGTTGCTGTGGCCACCGGCTCGGCCCGGCGGCTACTCCCTGATCGTCGACGGCACCGCAGCGCGCCTGGGCGATGGCGTCGTGGTGAGCCCAGACCGTGCTGTCCTGCACCGCCCCGCTGCCGGGTCCACCGAGGAGGACGCCAGCGGTGACGCATGCGGCTCCGACTGTGTGGAACTTCCCCTCGACTGAGCCCCACCACGAAGGCAGGTGCCCACGAGGCATTCCTGGTCGGTTGTGGTCAGAATCGCACGGCGTCGCGGACTGCTGCCACGGCGCGGCGGACGTCCTCATCAGTCGTTGCGGCGTTGGAGACCGAAATCCGGATCACGTCTCGGTCGTGCCATCGCGACGGTGACATCCACACCTCACCAGAGGCGGTCAGGCGCGAGCAGACCTCCTGCGCCCGACCATCGCCGACACCAAGGCAGACCTGGGTGTAGACCACCTCGTTGAGGACCTCGACGCCGGGCACGTCGGCCAGACCGGCCCCGATGGCGTGCGCGCGAGCGGCCAGCCGGTCGACCTGCGCGGCGACTCCTTCGCGGCCCAACGCCCGCAACGCTGCCCACACTGGGACGCCACGGGCTCGGCGGGAGAGCTCGGGTACCTTCTCGTAGGCGTTTCCCGGTCCGGGGGCGCCCGGGAGGTAGCTCGCGTGCACGCCCATCGCGGCTCGTACTGCTGCCGGGTCTCGGACGATGGCGATCCCGCAGTCATAGGTGACGTTGAGGGTCTTGTGCGCGTCCGTGGCCCAGGAGTCCGCCATCTCAATACCCCGGGTGAGCCCGCGCAGATGAGGCGACGCGGCCGCCCAGAGGCCGAAGGCGCCGTCGACGTGGACCCATGCGCCGGCGTCGTGGGCACGTGCAATGGCCTGCGGGAAGGGGTCGAAGGCCCCTGAGTGCACGTTGCCCGCCTGCAGACAGACGATCATCGGCTCGCCGGGTGGCACGAGCGCCAGGGCGGCCGCCAGTGCTTCGGGGTCGAGGCGACCTTGTGCGTCAGCGGCCACGGCCGTCGGTGATCCCAGGCCCAGGTAGCGCAGGGCGAGGTCGATGGTGTCGTGTCGTTCGACCCCTACCAGCACGTGTACCTGGGGTGCGCCGGTCAGCCCGTCGCGTTGGACGTCCCAACCCACCCGGTCCAGAACAGCGAAGCGGCCCGCTGCCAAGCCGGTGAAGTTGGCCATCGTCCCGCCCGTCACGAAACCGACGTCAGCTGTGCCGGGCA
>JBDTDY010000121.1:0-3188 GCA_039922835.1 Ornithinibacter sp. | reverse complement strand
CGGCGTGTTCTGTTCTCTCGACGGGGTGGGTTGGGGTCAGCCGAGCCCGTTGCTCGCGAGGAACTCCGCCGCAACGGTCTTGGGGTCCTTCTTGTCGATGTCGGTCTGCTTGAGCATGTCGGCGATGGCCGCGGTGGTCAGCTTCGCGGAGACGGCGTTGAGCGTCTCCTTGACCTCGTCGGCCCGGTCGGCCCGCACGAGCGGGAAGATGTTCTGCGAGCCGTAGAGCTTCTTGGTGTCCTCCAGCGCCACGAACCCGTTGGCCGCGATCGCCGGGTCGGTGGAGAAGATGTTGGCCACCTGCACCTGGTCGTTCTTCAGCGCCTGCACGATGGCCTGACCGGTCAACGGCCGGAAGGTCTTGAACTCCACCCCGTAGGTCTTCTTCAGCCCGGGAATGCCCTGGGTGCGCTCACCGAACTCCGGCGGGCCCGCCACCGCGAGGTCCTTGGCGACCGGCGCCAGGTCCGCGATGGTCTTCAGGCTGTACTTGTCGGCGGTGGCCTTCGACACGACGATGGTGTCGTTGTCCTCGGCCGCCGACTTGTCGAGAGCCACCAGCGTCTTGGGGATGAGCTCCTGCATCTTGGCGTAGACCTCGTCGGGGTCGGTGCCGGTGAAGGTCTTGTCGTAGAACAGCGCGAGCGCGCCGGTGTACTCCGGGAACACCTGCACCGAGTTGTCCTCGAGGGCGCGCAGGTAGATCTCGCGGGAACCGATGTTGGTCTTGGTCGACGCGTCGATGCCCTTCGCCTTCAGCGCACCGGCGTAGATCTCGGCGAGGAGGGTGGACTCGGAGAAGTTGGCGCCACCGACGACGATCGGTCCACCGGCGGCTGCGCCTCCGCTCGCGGAGGTGGCCGGGGTGTCAGCGGCCAGTGGGTCGGAGGAACTACCGCAGGCGGTGAGCCCGAGGATCGACGCCGCGAGTAGTGCGACGGCTGATGTGGTGCGCTTCATGGGAGGTCCCTTTCAGGGGGTGGTCTCGGACAATCTCGTGAGGCGGCCGCTCAGGCAGGAGTGCGCAGATCGACGCCGGCATCGTCGGTCCCAACAGGAGCGTCGTCCCGATGCTTCCGCCGGTTACCGTTTCGTGACGTTGCGCCAGTGAGTCCGGGCGAGACCGTGCGACGCTGCACCAGGCCGAGCACCGCATCGACGGCCACGGCCAGCACCGCGACCAGGATCGCCCCGCCGGCGGTGCGGGGGTAGTCGGCGAGCGCGATGCCGTCGATCAGGTAGCGGCCGAGGCCGCCCAGACCGATGTAGGCCGCCACCGTCGTCGTGGCGATCACCTGCAGCACGGCCGAGCGCACGCCGGAGAAGAGCAACGGCATCGCATTGGGGATCTCGACCTGCCGCAAGACCTGAGAACCGGACATCCCGACTCCGACGGCCGCATCACGGGCGGCGGGATCGACCGCCTCGATCCCGGCATACGTGCCGGCCAGCAGTGGCGGGATCGCCAGCAGGGCCAGGACGAGGATGCTCGGCGCGAGGTAGTAGAGGTTTCCGGAGAACTTGGGTCCGAGCCAGAGCGCGACAGCGAAGAGCAACCCGAGCGTGGGCACCGCACGCACCGAGTTCGCCACCGACACCAGCCACCTGGCCCGCCCTGTGTGACCGACCCACAGCCCGAGGGGGATCGCGATGAGCGCGGCGAAGAAGAGGGACAGGCCCGCGTACTCGAGGTGCTCGAGCACACGGTTGGGGATGCCGCTCTCGCCGGACCAGTTGGTCGGATCGGTGAACCACGAGACCAGGGAGGGGATCATGCTCGGCCCCCCGCCGCACGCAGCCACGGTGTCAACATGCGACTACCCACCAGGATCAGGGCGTCGAGCGCCAGGGCGAGCAGGACGCAGGCCAGGATGCCGGTCACGAGCTCACCCCAGATGATGCGGTTGTAGCCGTCGATCAGCAGGTCGCCGAGCTGGGAGACCCCGAGCAACGAGGCGACGCTGACGATGCTCACGTTGCTCACTGCCGCCACGCGTAGACCGGCCGCGATGACCGGCACGGCCAGTGGGAGCTCCACCCCCACCAGACGGCGAAGGCCCTTGTAACCCATGGCTGTCGCAGCCTGCTCGATGTGGTCGGGAACCGCGCGAAGGCCGTCGGCGACCGTGCGCGCCAGCAGCGCGACGGTGTAGACGGTCATGGCGACGACGACGTTGACGGGGTTGAGGATCTTGGTGCCGAGGATGCCGGGCATGACGACGAACAACGCCAACGACGGGATCGTGTAGAGCAGACCGGTGGTCGTCACGATGGCGGGATACGACCGAGACCACCGCTTGGCCATCCACCCCAGGGGGAGGGAGATCACCAATCCGATGACCAACGGCACCCCCGCGAGGTAGAGGTGCGAACGAGCGAGGTCGAGCACGACCCCCCAGTTGTTCGACAGCCAGGTCACGGAGTCGCCCCGTCGAGCACCGCCGACGCCCCGCCGTGCACCGGGTCCTCCTCGTCACGCTCCGGCCGGTCGGTCTCCTCGATCGCAGTGAGCACCTCATGGGCCTGCACCGTGCCCGCCAATGCGCCGCTCTCGTCGACGATGACCCCCCGCCGGCTCGGCGAGGAGAGTGCGGCATCGAGGGCGCCGCGCAGCGAGCCCGCCAGGCGCGCCACCGTGCCACCGCGGTGGAGGTCGGCGTCGGTGACCTCGCGATCACCGATGCGCTCCGGCTCGACCCAGCCGAGCGGGTGCCGGTCATCGCTCACGACGAGCAGCCACGCGGCAGACGACCTCGCCGGTCGCTCCCCGAGGGTGATGGTCGGCTCGGAGCGCAACGGCAGCCGCGGCGTGTCCTGGAACTGCAGGGCCCGGTAACCGCGGTCGCGGCCGACGAAGTCCGCCACGAAGTCGTCGGCCGGGTGAGTGAGCAGGTATGCCGGTTCCGCCACCTGCGCGAGACGGCCACCCACGCGCAGCACGGCCACCTGGTCACCGAGCTTGATCGCCTCATCGATGTCGTGGGTGACGAAGACGATCGTCTTGCCGAGCTCGTCCTGCAGTCGCAGGAACTCGTCCTGCAGCTGCTCGCGCACGACGGGGTCGACGGCGGAGAAGGGCTCGTCCATGAGCATGACCGGCGGGTCTGCGGCGAGCGCGCGGGCCACGCCGATGCGTTGCTGCTGGCCGCCGGAGAGTTCCCGAGGGTAGCGGTCGCGGTACTTGCCCG
>JBDTDY010000120.1:0-18179 GCA_039922835.1 Ornithinibacter sp. | reverse complement strand
GCGACACCGAGCCACGTGTGCGGGTTGCCGTCCCAGCACCAGCCGAGTTTGGGGGCTCCCTGCGAGATCCACATCGCCGGCACGCGCCGGTCGCCCCGGCGTGAGCCCGACAGCATGAAGCAGCGGTCCTTCTCCAGCAGGTGCGGCGCGTGCGTCACGAGCGCGATGCCCTCCTCGATCGTCAGCGGCGTGCGGCCTCGCGCGAGGATCACCGGCAGCGCCTCCTCTGGCCGCACGCTGAGGAACTCCTCACCGCGGTCGACGTCCAGGAGCAGGTATGCCGAGGAGTCGGGCAGCTCGACCTGCGGGATCGGGCGGTAGGGACTCAGTCCCTGCTCACCGTGGTTGCGGTCGACCACCCCGGGCTTGGTCCCCTTCGGCGCGAGCCGGAGCAGGGGGATGGTGCGGTGTGGGTCGACCAACTCACGCGTGACGACGAGGACGAGCGGGGCCTGACCGGGTCGGCGCCCGGGAAGGTCGGAGAGGGTCGCTGCGACCGCGCGCAGTGGCTCCACGTGCTCGAGAAAGGCCGACTCGCCGAGGCCCGCGAGCCCCGGGTAGCCGAGTGAGAGCAGGGTCTGGACCTGGGCGTCGAGGACGCCTGTCGAAGCTGTGGCGCCGGCTGTGACGGTGATGGGAACCTCCGTGGTGGTCAGGTGACGTACACGACTTCGCGGGTCTCGCGTGCCCGGAGCCACGGGATGACGGCCAGCAGCGTGATCACCCCGGTCACCCCGAAGGCCAGGGTGTAGCTGCCGTTGTCGATGAGCAGGCCTGCGACGATCGGCCCCACGATGGCGCCGCTGTCCTGGGACATCTGGAACGTGGCGAGGGCGCGGCCGCCGTTGCGGTCACGCCCGACGACGTCGGCGAGGGAGGCCTGCTGCGCCGGGTTCAGGGTGCCGGCGCCGAGGCCAGCGATGACCGACACGACGATGAGGGTCGGCATGTCGTTCGCGAAGCCGGTGACCGCCGTGGCCAACCCGCTCACGAGGAGGCCGCCGAGGATGAAGGGTCGACGGCCGAAGCGGTCGGCGAGCCGTCCTGCCACGGTGAGACCGACGGCGTTGCCGGCCGCGAAGACGGCGATGACCATGCCGGCGACCCACGGTTCCTTGCCGATGACCACGGCGGCGAAGAGCGGGAGGATCGCGTTGCGCACCCCGAAGTTGCCCCACCCGTTGGCGAACCCGGAGAAGATCGACGCCCGGTAGGCGCTGTCCTGCCAGCCGTCCCGAGCCGTCATCACCGGCAGGACCGGCGCACCCTCGGCCGGGCGCAGGGACGCCCCCGAGAGGAACGACGCGACGATCGCCGCCGCGATCAGGAGCGTCACGGCATACACGATGAACGGCACGCGCAGACCGAGGTTGCCGAGCAGGCCACCGACCACGGGCCCGCCGATGCCGCCGAGCAGGAAGGCCGAGGCGTAGGCCGAGGAGACCCGCGCGCGGATGGAGGGCGGCGCGAGGCGCACGATGAGCGCGACGGCCGAGACCGTGAACATCGTGGAGCCGATGCCGCCGAGGCCACGAAACACGAGGAGCTGCCAGTAGGTCTGGGCGAATGCCGTGGCGCCGGTCGAGATCGCGACGATCACCAGCCCGGTGAGGTAGACCGGTCGCTCACCCAGGCGCGCGACGAGGCGACCGCCGCCGGGGGCGAAGACGAGGCGGAAGAACGCGAACGCGCTGACCACCACCGAGCTCGCGGTGGCACCGACGCCGAAGCTCTGGGCGAACTGCGGCAGGACCGGTGTGATGAGGCCGAACCCCAGCGCGATGACGAACGCTGCCGCGATCAGCACCCAGATCTCGCGGGGGATGCGGATCTGCGGGGAGGGACCCGTCACGGGGGAGGCAGACACGATCGACCAGTATGCCGTCTGCACCCGACCGCTCCGGACCCCACCACCCCCCGTCGAACCCTCCCCGACCTATTGCGCCCCACCCACGCCCGGGGCGCCCACAGGGGACCTCTCATGTGGGTGGAGGGCAATAGGTCGGGTCTCAGCGCTGGGGGACGTAGGGCTGCGATGTGTGGGGGGAGCCAGCCCGTTCCCGCCAGGCCCGGCCCCGGGTGAACCACCAGACCGCGCCTCCGACCGCGAGGAGTACGAGCCCCCGGCCGCCCCACACCCAGGCCCGTTCCTGCCAGAGCGCGGGGCCGTTGACGACTGGCGTGCCGCGCAGCTCGTCCCCCGCGAACGTCACGCACGCGCTGCCATAACGGGAGGACACCGACACGAGGTCCTCTCCGAACTCACCAGGAGCCCAGCGCACGAAACCGTCTGTCTTCACCGGCCGCTCCCCCATCCACGCGGGTCTGCACCCCCAACCCTCCCAGTCACCCGAGGTCGCACCGTCGGTGTCGGGGTGGAGCTTCCCCTCCGCGTCCGGCAGGCCGAGAAGTGCACCCGTCCCGGCGTCGACGAGCATGGAGGCCGTGCGGTCGAGCCTCCCCGAGTCCGTGCTCGTGAGCGGGGTCGTCACGAAGAGCCGCGAGCGGTTGGGAGAGAGCCCGATCCGCACCGGCCAACCGGTGAGGTCGTTCTTCCACTCGAGGTCAGGTCTCGACACCTCCCAAGCGCGGTCTCCCACGCGCCACGTCCGACCCTCCAGGCGCGAGGTTCCCGGACCCATCGAGACGAAAGCCAGGATGCTCTGGTCGTCGAGCCAGCCTGCCACCGCGGCATCAGACTCTCCCGCCACGAAGGGGACGTCGAGGACGGTGCCATCCGTGCCCAGGACCACCCCCAACGATGTCGGGGCACCCTGGTTGACTGACGCGATGAACGCACGAGAGGAATCCGGGGACCACCACGCGGCCTCCTCGACGGGTAGACGCTGGGCGCGCAGCTGATCGGCGACGTCGGCGGCGGGCAACCGGTTGCCGGACACGAGGTCCATCAGGCCCATGTCCAGGGCGAGCCATCGCCCGTCCGGCGACAATGAGGGCGGCGAGGTGCGAAAGCCGTCGGGAGGCAGGGAGAGTCGCGTGACTCCACCGCTCGGCGAAACGGCAAACAGCGTGCGCGCGTCACCGCGCTCGTCCACGACTGCGGCAGTGACGCCGGGTCGCGAGGACTGCTCGATGAAGGGCGCCTTGGAGATCCTCGCCGGATAGGTCGTGAGGTGGGTGCTGCCATCGACACCGACCGCCGGGACGCTCGCCTGAGGCGTCCCACTGGGCCAGACGAGGACCCCGAGGAGTGCGATCACACAGGCTGCCGCGAGCGAGGAGGCGAGCAGGCGTGACGTGCGGCGCCGCCTCCCGGCGGTCCACAGGGCACCGCCGGCTGGCTGGGTCGCCCCGTGTTCTGCGTCGTCCGCGATCTCGTGCAGCGCGAAGCCGAGGTGGTCGGTGCTCATCGTGGGGCCTCCTCACGGCCGAAAGTTTCTGCCAGCTCGGGGGCGAGGACGCGCAGTCGCTCGAGCGCGTGCCGGGTCTGGGACTTCACGGTGCTCACCGAGCAGCCGAGCACGCGCGCGGCATCCACCTCGGTGCGGTCCTCGTAGAAGCGGACGACGAGCACGGCCCGCTGGCGAGGAGTGAGTCGTCTCAGTGCGTCGGCGAGCGTGAGGTGGGTGTCCACGGCATCCGGCGCGTCGCCACGATGGGCGACCTCGTCGTGCAGGGTGTGGTCGACGGGGTCGGGCTGGCGGCGGCGCCACCGCCAGGCATCGACCGAGCGGGTGTAGAGGATGCGGCGCACGTAGGCGTCGGCGGTCGCGGGGTCGACCCTGCCCCAGTGCTGCGCTGCCCGGATGAGGGTCTCCTGCACGAGGTCCTCGGCGACGTGCCTGTCACCGGTGAGCAGCATGGCGGTGCGCAGCAGCGGCACCCACCGCTCGCGCACGTAGGTCTCGAACAGCTCCCGATCCGCCATGTCACCTCCCGTCCTCGTGGGCCCTGTCTACCCGTTCACGGAGGAGTACGGACAAGGACCCGCCCACGGGTGGACCCACCCCCGACTTATTGCGTTCCAGCCACGCCCGGGGGCGTCCAGGGGGGCTTCCCACGTGGCTGGGGCGCAATGAGTCGGGGATCAGTTGGGGATGTAGTAGAGCATCGGGAGGAATCTCTCGCCGTTGCGACGACTGCGCCGCAGGGCAACCACCAACCAGATCCCCCCCACCACCGCGAGCACCCCGCCCACCGGCAGCACGACGCCGTAGGCCCGCTCGCGCAGGTGCGCCGCGGTGCTCGGGTCGGGGCGTCCGGTGAGGTCGGCCCCAGCCACCTGCACGCACCCCATCGGGATCCGGCCGGCGAACGCGATGACGGCCGACCCGTCGACGGGGTCCGTCACGCCCCCGTGGGCCAGGAGGGGTCGGTCGTCGCGCCACACGGGGGCGCACTGGTCCCAAGCGAGCACGGCTGGAGCCGCGGTGCCGGCCATGGACAACGGCATCCCCGTCGCGGTGTCCACGACGACCCACGACCTGCCGCCGTCGGCCACGGTTCCGTCGTAGTCGAGCAGCACCCGGGAGCCGTCCGGAGAGCTCCACACCCCCGTCGGCCGGGCGTTGGCAGCACCGGAAGGGGGCGCGAGAACCGTGCCCGTGGGGACCCACCGTGCCGCCCCGAGCTGCCTCGAGAGGAGCTTGAGCCCACCTGCGGAACCGGGGGCGCCGTCGAGCACGCCCAGCACCGTGCTGGGTCCACTCCAGCCCACGACCCGAATCGTCGCATCATCGGACGTCGGCACGACCACGGCATCGGAGAAGAGGTCGACGACGACCGGACCCTTCACCGTGTCCACCGCGACGTGCGTCGAGTCCGGGCTCCACACGGCCCTGCCCTGGTAGGACCGCTCCCGCAGGGGCGAGTCACTGAGGAGCGGGCCGACATAGCCGTCGGTGAGATCGACGATGCCCGCCTCCGTCAGTGCGTGCAGCCCGTCAGGCGCGAGCACCGCCCCGGCGAGGTCGACATCCGCAGGGTGCACGGCATCCAACCCGCCCCCGCGGGTCACGACGTAGGTGCTCATCTGCCCGGGCGCCCCGCGCTCACCGTCGACGAGCGCGAACACCGGCGTCGTCGACACTTCGTGCCCGCCGGGAAAGAGGTCGGAGATGAAGGTCGGGTATGCCGGGTCGCCGCCGTCCGCAGGAAGTGACGCAGGGGCGGGACGCACGACCAGCACCATCGCCAGCACCATCAGGACGACCGCCGCGACCAGGCCACCGGCCGCCACGCGGGCCGCCCAGGTGACGCGGCGCCCCTCCCTCCAGAGCGAGTCGGCGTCGGGGCCCCGCAGGTCAGGCTGGGCGAGAATGCCCTCGGCGGCGCCACGCAGCACGCGGGAGAGCTGGTCGTCGGGTGCGCTCATCGGGGGGCCTCCTCACGGCCGAAGGTGCTCGCGAGCTCGGGTGCGAGCAGACGCAACCGGGCCAGCGCGTGCCGGGTCTGGGACTTCACGGTGCTCACCGAGCAGCCCAGCACGCGCGCGGCATCCACCTCGGTGCGGTCCTCGTAGAAGCGCGCCACGAGCACGGCCCGCTGCCTGGGCGTGAGACGGGAGAGGGCGTCGACGACGGTCAGGCGGGTCACGAGGTCGTCGTTGGCGTCGCCGCCCGCGCGCTCGTGGGTGGAGGTGTCGACCGGGTCGGGCTGGCGTCGCCGCCACCGCCACGCGTCGATGGAGCGGGTGTAGAGGATGCGGCGCACATAGGCATCGGCAGCGCCCGGGTCGACGCGGTGCCAGTGTCGGGCGGCGCGCACCAAGGACTCCTGCACGAGGTCCTCGGCCGCGTGGGCGTCGCCGGTGAGGAGCGCGGCCGTGCGCAGGAGCGGATCCCAGCGCCCGCGGACATACGCGTCAAAGTCCACCCGCTCGGCCATGGCACCCCCTTCTCGTCTCCAGTCTCGTCGCACTCACCCAAGAAGACGGATGCCGGCCCTCCCACGGGTGGAACCCTTCCCGACCTATTGCGCTCCAGCCACCCTTTCGCGGCCCACGAGGCGCCTCCGGCGTGGCTGTGGGGCAATCAGTCGGGTCGTTGGGGTCACTTGTCGAGGAGCGGGGCCCGGAAGGTCAGCGCACCAGGATCGCCACGCCGAGGGGCACGGTGGCCAGCGCGACGAGGAGGGAGTCGCCCCAGTGCCACGGCGCACGTTTCCACCAGCTCCGCGCCTGAGCGGTGGCGAACCCACGGGCGTCCATCGCGACGGCGAGCTCCGCGGCAGCCCTCAGGGTGCGCACGAGGAGGCCCATCGTCAGGGCGCCCACGTGCGCCACCACGGTGCGGGGCCGACGCCACGAGACCCCGATCCCACGCACCCGCCTGGCCCTGGACATCTCCGACCAGATCGCCCCGAAGGACTGCACCCGTTGCAGTGCGGCGGCGGTCGCGACGACCGGGCGGTCCGGCATACCAAGTCGTTGGGCCAGGTGGTCACCGAGCTCATCGGGGTCGATGAAGGGGATGAGCACGGCCGAGGGCAGCACGATGACGAGCACCCGCAGCGCCACGGTGAGGGCGGCGTCGACGTCGTGGCCCGCGAGGAACCAGGTCGACCAGCCCACCGAGAGGGCAGCGATCAGGCCGGGGATCATCCGCAGCGCCACCCGGCGAGCACGACCAGCAGGGCGGGGACCGCGGCCGGGTGCGGTCAGGCCGAGCACCGCGAGCGCGGCCTGCACCCCCAGCACGACCACGCTCGTCGACCAGTGGGGTGACAGCACACCGGCCGGCACCGCGAGGAGGGCGCCCGCCATGAGCGCGAGCGGTCCGCACCGGGCGAGCAGTGGCGTGCGGACGACGAGGGGCACGGCCGGTCGCTCCGGGGCCAGGAGCCGGACCGTCGTCGTGGCGCGGTCGATGACGTGGGCGTCGTGGGTGGCCGCAATGACCGATCCGCCACTGCTGCGGTATGCCGCGACGAGGCCGACGAGGGCTGCCCACGTCCTGCGGTCCTGGCCAACCGTGGGCTCGTCGGCGAGGAGGACGGGTGGCCCGTGCAGGAGCGCTGCGGCCACTGCCAGTCGGCGCTGCTCACCGCCGGACAGCTCGCGCGGGTCGGCAGACTCCAGGTGGGCCAGGCCCAGAGCGGCAAGGAGCGCCCGGGCCCGGTCGGCCGTGCCGGCATCCTCCCGCTCGAGTGCGCGGGTGGTGGCGAGCACTTCCTCGAGCACGGTCCCCGCGACGATGGTCGAGCTCGACCACTGCGGCACCCAGGCCAGAGCGCGAGCGAGGTCTGGCGCCGACAGCTCGCCGGGGTGTGAAGAATCGACCAACAGGTCACTTCTTCGCGCGGGGTCGCTGACCGGAGTGGGCACGGTCACCGCTCCCTCGTCCGTCGGGGCGAGGAACCCAGCGAGGGCGTGGAGCACCGTCGACTTCCCCGAGCCGCTCGGGCCGACGAGCACGGTGAGGCTCCCCGCCGTGGCCTCGAGCCGCTGGCCCACCACCGCGGCGCGGGCCGTGCGCGCGCTCCCGTCGAGCAGGCGCGTCGTGCGCTCCACCGCCAGGGGCTCGGCAACCAGCGCAGTACCTACTGCGGTCTGCCACGGGGCGACCAGGACGGGGTCGACAGCCACCGGCTCCGGCGGCGGCTCGCCGGGCACCCAGATGCCCATGTCGAGCAACCGGCCCAGCTGGAGATCGAGCACCTCGCGCACCGGGCCATCGGCAACCACTCGGCCGTCGTCATCGAGCACCACCAGCCGCTCGACGAGGTCGACCCACGGCTCGAGGACGTGCTCGACGACGACGAGCGTCGGCGAAGGGTGGGCTGGTGCCCCTGCCGGGGAACGCTGAGGGGCACCTGGCCACCCCACACCGCTCGCGAGCGCTGCCACGGCATCGCGCACCTCGCGCGCCGACGCGGGGTCGAGCATCGCCGTCGGTTCGTCGAGGAGCACCACCGACGGGTCCAGCGCGAGCGTGCCGGCCAGGGCGAGTCGCTGGGTCTGGCCACCGGAGAGCGCCGACGTCGGGGTGTCGAGCGGCAGGTCACCCAGGCCGACGGACGCCAGTGCCGAGGCGACGACGGCTGGCATGGCGGCGCGCGGCATCGCGACGTTCTCCGGCCCGAAGGCGACGTCTCGCGCCACCGTGGCAGCCACCACCCCGGCCCCCGGCTCCTGGAGCACCAGGCCCACCGCACCCGGCCGGGCACCGGGCGCCGCGCCGTCGACCAGCACCGACCCGGTGACCTCACCGGCATCCGCGGTCTCCAGCAGGCCGGCGAGGGCCCGCAGCAGGGTGGACTTCCCAGAGCCCGAGGGCCCGACGAGCAGCACCCGCTCCCCCGGCTCGATCACCAGGGTCACGTCTCGCAGCACCGGGTCGCGACGGCCGAAGGGTCGCCAGGTGAGCCCGCGAACCTCGATCCGCCCGCGGGGCGGCGCAGCCACCTGCTCAGACAGCGTGGTGCTCCCGATGTTCCTGCCCGGCGGGGAAGGCCGATAGCGCTCCAGCTCGGGCCAACGCCCGCACCAGCAGCCAGCCCACCCCACCGGCGATCAGCGCACCGGAGGCCACCATCGCCGCGAGGTAGACGAGCTTGTCGGTCATGACCCACTCGGCATACCAGCCGCCACCGTTCGCCAGCACCGAGAGCACCGGCACGTCAGCCCACGACGCAGGGAACTTCATCACCTCGAAACCCCACTCCAGGGGGGCGGACAGCGCGCCGGCGAGGGCCGCCACGCCGACGCCGAAGAGCTTGTAGCCGAAGATCGCGAAGGCCAGCTCCGCGCCGAGGCCCTGGAGGATGCCGGAGATGAGCACGGTGGCGCCCCACTCGGTGCCGGGCAGCATCGAGACGAGCGCTGCGACGACCTCGCAGAACAGCGCCGCGCCGGGTCTGCGGACGACGAGCCCACCGATGACACCGGCCATGAACCACGGCCCGACGAAGAGGCCCATCAGCGGGGCGTAGCCGATCTTCAGCGCGGTGATCGGACCGTTGTAGAAGATCCCCCACCCCCAGAACGCGACGCCGAGCGCCGCGCCGAGGAAGGCGATCGTGAGGATGTCGACCGTGCGCCACCTCATGATCGGGCGGGTCGCGGTGATGGAGCGCCGGCTGGGCGCCTGCTGCGTCTGTGATGCCATTGCATTCTCCCGTGGTTCCGGTTGGATACCTCGGAGAGGTGCACTCCCGGCACGTCACGGGTGGACCCGTGGGTATACCGGATGCGCACCTGAGATTTCCCGACTCCCTCCACCGGTGCTAACCGGATCAGGTTCGAGGGTCTGCGGCGGACCGCACTCTCAGCGCTTGGGGCGCTCCCCTGTCGTTGGACGTTCTCAGCATAGCCGAGCCGGGTTAGGGTGGCGACAGTCCGTGCTGGGTGATCTGCCCGGCTGCATCTCGAGCTCTCGGAGGAACTCATGGGAAACGCCACGTGGAAGATCATGGGCACCGGTGGAGCCATCCTCGCCGGCATCCTCGCGACCAAGATCGTCGATGCCATCTGGTCCAAGGCCGGTCAGGACCACATCAACCCCAAGAGCCCCGAGGCCCCACTCCTGAAGGCGATCGCGTATGCCGCCCTCACCGGTCTCGCAGTCGGTGCGGCCAAGACGCTGACCACTCGCAAGGCTGCCGAGTACTACGCGAAGTCGGCGGGCCACCTCCCGGCCGACCTCGTCGAGGAGCCCGTCTGACCCGGCCTCTCCCTCGTCGAGGGGGTCAGGGAAGGTCGAGCGCTCGGGCGATCGGCATGCCCGGTCGGTAGGCGAGGTGCTCGTGCCCAGGTGCGTCGAGCACCGTGAGGCTGGCGCGTGAGCCCACCGCGATCCGACCGATGTCGTTGCGGCGCAGCGCCCTCGCGCCACCCACCGTCGCTGCGACCAGCGCCTCGGCTGCGGTCATCCGCATCTCGCGCACGGCGAGGGCGATGACGAAGGGCATGGATGCCGTGTTGCAGGTGCCGGGGTTGCAGTCGCTGGCGAGCGCGACGTCGACCCCGGCGTCGACCAGGCGGCGGGCGTCGGGGTAGGGGGAGCGCGTCGAGAACTCGACCCCGGGAAGCAACGTGGCAACCGTGGTGCCGGCGGCTCCGACGAGGTCGTCGACGTCGGTGTCGTCCAGGAAGGTGCAGTGGTCGACGCTGGCCGCCCCCAGCTCGACGGCGAGCCCGACTCCCGGGCCGGGTCCGAGCTGGTTGCCGTGGACCCGCAGGCCGAGCCCGGCGGCTCGTCCGGCCAGCAGCACGGCACGGGACTCCTCGCCGGTGAAGGCGTGCGGCGACGACGGTTCACAGAACACGTCCACCCACCGCGCGTGCGGCGCGCACGCATCGAGCATCGGCCCACACACGAGGTCGAGGTATGCCGCGCGGTCGGCGCGCGCGTCGGGTGGCACCACGTGCGCCCCGAGGAACGTCGTCTCCTCGCTCACCTCGCCCGCCAGCCGCAGCGACCGCACCTCGTCCTCCAGGGTGAGGCCGTAGCCACTCTTCACCTCGATGGTCGTCGTCCCCAGGGCTCGCATCTCGGCAACCCGTGCGCGCAGCAGAGCCCGCAGCTCCTCGTCGCTGGCGGCGCGCGTCGCCGCGACGGAGACCCCGATCCCCCCACCGTCGTAGGGGACCCCAGCCATCCGTGCCGTGAACTCGGCCGACCGGTCGCCTGCATAGACGAGGTGGCTGTGGCTGTCGACGAATCCGGGGACGACAGCCCTGCCACCGACGTCGATCCGCTCGTCGGCGGCCGGCGCCTGAGCCGACGCCCCCACCCAGAGCACGTGGCCGCCCTCGACGACGACTGCGGCCTCGAGCCGCTCGCCCAGACGGTCCTCGGCCGGGACCCCCCGCTCCCCCACGGGCAGGTCCCCGTCGCGACCGGCGCAGGTGACCAGGCGACCGATGCCGGTGACGACCGTCGAGCCACTCACCCGCGGACCTCGACGATCGCGTCGCGGAGCAGGAGTCCGACGTCGCCCACCCGGTGCCTTCCGTCCTTGACGACGTGACTGCCACCGACGACCACGTCGCAGACATCGGCCGACGTCGCGGCATACAGGACACCCTCCGGCCCGGTGCCAGCCGTGCGAGGACTGTCCAACCGCACGGCGACGAAGTCGGCCAGGTGACCCGTCGCGATGAGGCCACCGTCCTGCCAGCCGAGGGAGCGGTAGCCGAAGAGGCTCCCCATCGCGAGGAGGTCGCGAGGGCTGAAGCGGCCGCGTTCGAGACTGTCGAGCCGCTCGTTCATCTCCACCCCGCGCACCTCCTCGAAGGGGTCGATCACCGCGTGCTGGTCGGAGCCGAGGCTGATCGAGACGCCTGCGTCGTGCAGGTGGCGGGCCGGGCCGATGCCGTCAGCGAGATCCCGCTCGGTGGTCGGGCAGAAGCAGGCCGTTGTGCCAGCATCTCCGAGAAGGCGAATGTCTTTCTCGGAGAGATGAGTAGCGTGCACGACCGTGGTGGCGGGCGTGAGCAGGCCCTCGCTGGCGAGCAGCTCGGTGGGTGAGCAGCCGTAGAACCCATCACACGCGAGGTTCTCGCCGGGCTGCTCCGACAGGTGGACGTGCAGTGGCATGCCACGGCTCGCTGCGACGTCGCCCACGGCGGCCAGGTCAGCCCTCGGGACGGCACGCACGGAGTGCACGGCCACGCCGATCCGGGTGGTGTCGTCGCCGGAGAGGTCGGCGACCCGCTCGGCCCACGCGCTCACCGTGCCGTCGGAGAAGCGTTGCTGCACCTCGTCCAGCGGGAGGTGGCCGTCTGCGGTGAGTCCCCCGGCGAGGTATGCCGTGTCGAGGAGCGTCAACCGGATGCCGGCCTCCCGAGCGGCGCTGATCAGTGCCCTTCCCATGAGGTTGGGGTCCTCGTGGCGTCGACCACCGGGGGCATGGTGGACGTAGTGGAACTCACCGACCGCCGTGTAGCCCGCCAGCACCATCTCGGCGAAGACGGCCTTCGCGAGTGCATGGAAGGTCTTCGGGTCCAACCGGTGCGTCACGGCATACATCGCGTTGCGCCAGGTCCAGAAGTTGCCACCGTCGTCGTGGGTTCGCCCCCGCAGCGCGCGGTGGAAGGTGTGGCTGTGCCCGTTGGCGAACCCCGGGAGCACCACACCTCGGAGCACGGTGTCGCCGGGCTCGGCGGGCGCAGCCGGCAGGACCTGCGTGATCCGGCCCTCGTAGACGAGGAGCCGCACGGAGCGACGGTGACCGTCGGGGAGCATCGCGTGCTCACACCAGAACGTGCTCACCCGCTCGCGCCAGCCAGGTCCGAGACGGCGTCGGCCAGCGCCGAGATCCCTGCGATGCAGTCGTCGGCCGACGCCCACTCGTCCGGGGAGTGCGAGACACCGGTCGGGTTGCGCACGAAGAGCATGGCCGACCGGATGCCGTCGTTGGCGAGGATGCCTGCGTCGTGACCGGCGCCCGTGCCCAGGACGGGCAGCCCACCGAGCACGGTCGACAACCGGCGCACCAGGACCGGGTCGAAGTCGGTCGTCGGTGTCCACGACTCCTGGGTGAGGAGGGCGTCGAAGTCGTTGGCGACCGAGCGCACCTCCTCGACGACGCGCAGGACGGCTTCGGCGTCGGCCCCCCGGGCGTCGAGCCATCCCGTGGCGCAGCTCGCGATGGCGTTGACCCCGCCGGGGGTGACGTGGACCTTGCCGACGGTCGCGACACAGCCGTTGGCCTCTGCCGAGCGGCGGGCGGCGATGATCGCCGCGGCGAGGCCGAGCATCGCGTCCTCGCGGTCGGCGAGGGCCGTCGTTCCGGCGTGGTTCGCCTCTCCCGGCACGTCGAGGCGCCAGCGGCCGTGCGGCCAGATGTCGCTCCCGACCCCCACTGCGTGCCCGAGGTCGACGAGGGTCTTGCCCTGCTCGACGTGCAGCTCGACGAACGCACCGATCCGGGCGAGTGCCTCCTCGTCCCTGCCGAGCGACTCCGGGTCCCTCCCGGCACTGCGCATGGCCTCCGCCATCGTGATGCCGTTGGCGTCCTTGAGCCCTCGTGCCCGGTCGGCGCCCATCGCGCCGGTGATGACGCGTGAGCCCGCGCAGGCGACGCCGAAACGGGCCCCCTCCTCGTCGACGAAGTTGACCACGCCGACCGGCCTCTGTGGCTCAAAACCCTTCTCCCGCAGCGCATCGATGGCGGCGAGCGCGCCGACCACGCCCAGCGGCCCGTCGAAGGCCCCTCCGTTGGGGACGGAGTCGAGGTGGGAGCCGATGACCACACCCGGGTCACCGACGGTCACCGCCGCGTCAGGGTCACCCCACCAGGCCCACTGGTTCCCCATGCGGTCGGTGGTCAGGTCCAGACCTCGGGCGGCGCACTCACCAGCGAACCACTCGCGGAGGTCGTGGTCGGTGCGGGTCCAGGCGAAGCGCTCGTAGCCGCCCGTGCCCTCGTCACGCCCGACGAGGTCGAGGTCGTGCCACATCCGCCGAAAGCCCGTGGCGGCGGTTCCCTCGCGCTCCGTGGTGGACATGGGTCCATGTCATCACCTGGTGACCCGCTGCGGGGCCGCAGGGGCAACCGGATTGTCTCGGGTGCCAGACGCTGGGAAGGGTCGTAGCCTGACGCCCATGAGCGATGGTGAGCAGCGCGCGGTGGCGGCAGCAACGGCATCCGGACTGGTTCCGGTGGTCACTCGTTACGGTCCGGTGCGCTCGCTGCAGGAAGCCGCCGCGGCCCGGGGCGTCGAGCCGCGCGACATCATCAAGACGCTCGTGGTGCGCCGCGGCGAGGGGGACCACCTGTTCGTGCTGGTGCCCGGCGACCGGGAGATCTCGTGGCCGAAGCTGCGCGCCCACCTGGGGGTCAACCGGCTGTCGATGCCCGATGCGAACACAGCGCTGGAGGTGACCGGCTACGAGCGCGGCACGATCACGCCGTTCGGGTCCAGCACGGCCTGGCCGGTGGTCGCGGACCAGGCGGTCACCGGTCGAGCGGTCTCGCTGGGTGCAGGTGCCCACGGTGTCGGTATGACGGTGGACGCCGACGCAGCCATCGCCGCCCTCGGTGCCACCGTCGCCGACGTCACCGACCCCACCTGACCTTCGACGTATTGCCCTCCACCCACGTCAGGACCGTGGATTCGAGGAACGTGGGGTGGGTGGAGGGCAATACGTCGGGGTGGGGTCAGCCCTCGCGCATCGGCACGCGGACCCCGAGGTCCGCGGCGACCTCGTCCGCGTGGTCGTAGCCGGCGTCGCAGTGTCGGATGATGCCCATGCCCGGGTCGTTGGTGAGCACCCGGGCCAGCTTCTGCGCGGCGAGCGGGGTGCCGTCGGCGAGCGAGACCTGACCCGCGTGCAGCGACCGGCCGATGCCCACCCCCCCACCGTGGTGGATCGAGACCCAGCTCGCGCCCGACGAGGTGTTGACCAGCGCATTGAGCAGCGGCCAGTCGGCGATCGCGTCGGAGCCGTCGGCCATCGCCTCGGTCTCCCGGTAGGGCGAGGCGACCGAGCCGCAGTCGAGGTGGTCGCGCCCGATGACGATCGGGGCGCTCACCTCGCCCGAGGCGACGAGGTCGTTGATCGCCAACCCCGCCTTGTCGCGCTCGCCGTAGCCCAGCCAACAGATCCGGGCCGGCAGCCCCTGGAAGGCGATCTTGTCGGCGGCGGCGCGCATCCACTTCTGGAGGCGGTCGTTGTCGGGGAAGAGGTCGAGCACTGCCTTGTCGGTGGCCGCGATGTCCTTGGGGTCACCGGAGAGCGCTGCCCAGCGGAACGGGCCCTTCCCCTCGCAGAACAGCGGACGAATGTATGCCGGGACGAAGCCGGGGAACTCGAACGCCCGGTCATAGCCGCCCTGTCGCGCCTCGTCCCGGATCGAGTTGCCGTAGTCGAACACCTCAGCGCCGCCGTCCTGGAACTCGACCATGGCCTGCACCTGCCGGGCCATCGACTCACGAGCCCGGTCGGTGAACTCCTCCGGCTTCTTCGCGGCATACTCCTGCCACTCCTCGAGGCCGATGCCCTCGGGCAGGTAGGAGAGCGGGTCGTGCGCCGAGGTCTGGTCGGTGACGATGTCGATGGGCACCCCACGGCGCAGCAGCTCGGGGAAGACCTCCGCGGCGTTGCCCGCCACACCGACGGACCAGGCGCGGCGCTCCGCCTTGGCCCGGAGCGCGATCTCGACGGCCTGGTCGAGGGAGTCGGCCACCTCGTCGAGGTAGCGATGCTCCACCCGGCGGTGGAGGCGCGCCGGGTCGACGTCGACGATGAGGCAGACGCCGTCGTTCATCGTCACCGCGAGTGGCTGGGCCCCACCCATGCCGCCGCAGCCGCCGGTGAGGGTGAGCGTGCCGGCGAGGGTGCCGTTGAACCGCTTCTCCGCCACCGCGGCAAACGTCTCGTAGGTGCCCTGCACGATGCCCTGGGTGCCGATGTAGATCCACGAGCCCGCGGTCATCTGCCCGTACATCGTCAGCCCGAGCTGCTCCAGGCGCCGAAACTCCGGCCAGGTGGCCCAGTCACCGACGAGGTTTGAGTTGGCGATGAGCACGCGCGGCGCCCACTCGTGGGTCTGCATCACCCCGACGGGCCGCCCCGACTGCACGAGCATCGTCTCGTCAGCCTTGAGGTTGGTCAGGGTGCGCACCATGGCGTCGAAGGACTTCCAGTCGCGGGCCGCCCGACCGGTTCCGCCATAGACGACCAGGTCGTCGGGGCGCTCGGCGACCTCGGGGTCGAGGTTGTTCATCAACATCCGCAGCGGGGCCTCGGTGGACCACTGGCGAGCCGTGAGGGTCGTGCCGCGGGGGCTGCGGACGGGTCGGGCGCCATCCATGTGATTCTCCTTCGTGTCGTCGTCCCCACCACTGTCTCGCTGCAGCGGGGTCGAGTGAAGGGTCGAACGACCAGAGGCGTCTGGGATCCGAGACCACCTCGGCCACCCTGACGGCGCCGAGCCTGCCGTCAGGTCGCGCGGTAGAGCACGTGGAAGCGTTCGAGCACGACCGGCATGTCGCTCTGGAAGCCACCGTCGGCGTGCTCGGCGAAGAAGCGCTCGTGCACTGCTCGCCAGTTCTCGAGGCTGCCGTCGCCCTCCCCCTCGTCGCGGGCATGGTCGGCGTCCACCTGGTCGAACGGGACGACCCGCACCTCGGTCGTCGAGACGAGGGCCCGCGGGTGGCCGACCCCGTCCAGCACGATGCCGAGCATGCCCGGCACGGGAAGGTCCTCCCCCTCCTGGACGTAGTCGGCCTGAGAGCTCGCGGTCGCCGTCTTCGCCCCGTCAAGGACGAGCCGGAGCAGCTCATCGGCCTGCTCGGGCGTCGCGCCGAACGCCCACGCGGGAGGCCGCAGCGTCCTGACCGGGTTCTCTCCGGTGTAGACGGGCACCCCGGCAAGACCCGCGTGCTCCCGTGCGATGTCCCAGAACGCGTCGAGCTCGTCGTCGTCAACCGTGACCATGCCTCACCCTCCCACGCTGTGGGCAGGGAGTCGACGAGGGCCCGCCGCTCCGGCTAGGCGAGGGGCCCGGTCGCGGACTCGGCCTCACGGCGCACCGTGCCGTCGGTGACGAGACGGTGGGCCGTGTCGATCTCCGGGGCGAGCCAGCGGTCGGTGCCGGGGACGCTCGCGCCGCCGGCGACCAGGGCTGCGACGACCGCACCGGTCGCGGGGGCCGGCTCCAGCGGTGCCCGCAGCTGGATGCCGCGTGAGGCGGTGAGCACCTCGATTGCCAGGACGCGGGAGAGGCCGTCGACCGAGCGCCGCAGCTTGCGCGCCGCGGACCACCCCATCGACACGTGGTCCTCCTGCATCGCCGAGCTCGGGATCGAGTCGACGGATGCCGGGGCCGCGAGCCGCTTCATCTCCGAGACGATCGCGGCAGAGGTGTACTGCGCGATCATGTGGCCGCTGTCGACGCCGGGGTCGTCGGCCAGGAACGGTGGCAGGCCGTGGCTGCGGGAGGCATCGAGGAAGCGGTCCGTGCGGCGCTCCGCGATCGAGGCGAGATCGGCCGCGACGATGGCCAGGAAGTCCAGCACGTAGGCGACGGGTGCCCCGTGGAAATTGCCGTTGGACTCCACCCGGCCGTCGAGCGTGACGACGGGGTTGTCGACCGCCGACGCGAGCTCCCAGCCGGCGACCCGGGCCGCGTGGTCGACCGTGTCGCGCACTCCGCCCGCGACCTGGGGTGAACACCGCAGCGAGTAGGCGTCCTGCACCCTGGTGCACGCCGCGGTGCGGTGCGACTCGCGGATCGGGCTGTCTGCCAAGATCTTTCGGATGTTGGCGGCCGAGATCGACTGACCCGGCTGCGGCCTCAGGGCGTGCAGATCAGCCGCGAAGACGTCGTCGGTGCCGAGCAGCCCCTCGACCGACATGGCTGCCGAGATGTCGGCGACGACGAGCAGCTCTCGCAGGTCATGGATCGCGAGGCAGAGCATGCCGAGCATGCCGTCGGTGCCGTTGATCAGCGCCAGGCCCTCCTTCTCCTCGAGCTCCACCGGCACGAGCCCGGCTGCCGTCATGGCCCGAGCCGCCGGCATCCGCACGCCGTCCGCGTCTCGCACGTCCCCCTCACCCATCAGCGCCAGCGCGCAGTGCGAGAGCGGCGCCAGGTCTCCGGAGCAGCCGAGCGAGCCATATTCGTGCACGACCGGGGCCACGCCGGAGTTGAGGAGGGCGACGTAGGCCGTGAGCGTCTCCTCCCGGATGCCGGTTCGCCCTGTCGCGAGGGTCGAGATGCGCAGCAGCATGAGTGCGCGCACGACCTCGCGCTCCACCTCGGGGCCGGACCCCGCCGCGTGCGAGCGCACCAGCGACCGCTGGAGCTGGTGGCGCATCGCCGTGGGGATGTGCCGCGTGGCAAGGGCGCCGAACCCGGTGGACACCCCGTAGTGCGGTTCGACGTCGTCCGCCAACCCGCGCACGATGGCGCGCGAACGCCGCACCCCGGCGAGCGCCTCGTCGGCGAGGACCACCCGGGCGCCGTGCCGCGCGACCTGCACGACCTCGTCGATGGTCAGGGGCCCGACGCCCACGGTGACGTCTGCCGGGGTCGAGGTTGCGGGGCTCGGGTCGTGGCTGCTCATGTCTCCATGGAAGCGCCACCGGGGCGGCGTGGACAGCGACCGCACCGGCATATCGTCTCAGGTGCGAGACGGTGAGCGGGCGGCCGTGGCCCTTCAGCCCGCGGGCCGCGCTCAGGCAGCCGGCACGGAGGGAGGATGCGTCGCGGCCACGAGCTCGGCATACCGCCCACCGCGACCGACGAGGTCGTCGTGGCTGCCC
>JBDTDY010000119.1:0-2932 GCA_039922835.1 Ornithinibacter sp. | reverse complement strand
GCCCTGGGCGTTGTCGGAGACCGGGCCGAAGGTGTCCATGGCGACGATGACACCGACCGTGGTGAGCAGGCCACAGCCCGCGAGCGCCACGAGGAAGAGCGCCAGCGCGGTCGAGCCACCACCGAGGAGGAAGGTGAGGTAGACCGCTCCGGCGATGATGCCGGCCGTGAACACGGCCGACTCCAGTCCCACGCCGATGCCGGAGAGGACGACCGTTGCCGGGCCGGTGAGCGAGGTACGGGCGACGTCCATGGTGGGTCGCTTGTCGGTGCCGGTGTAGTGGCCGGTCAGCCAGAGGATGACCCCCGCGAGGACGATGCCGATGATCACCGCGAGCAGGGCCGTCAGGCGCGGGTCGCCGGAGAGCGCCGCGACCTCCTGGTTGACCTGGGCCTCGCTCAGGCCCTTGAACAGGCCGGCGTAGGTCGAGGGGAGGTAGGCGTAGGCCGCGACGGCGGAGAGCACGGCCGAGACCGCGGCAGCGATGTAGAAGCCCCGGTTGATGGCCTTGAGGGCGCTCTCGCCCGGTCGGGCCTTGGTGATGAAGACACCCAGCAGCGCGGTGACGGCGCCGATGGCGGGGATGATGAGGGGGAAGACCAGGCCGTACTCGCCGAACGCGACCGAGCCGAGGATCAGGGCGGCGACGAGGGTCACGGCATAGGACTCGAAGAGGTCCGCTGCCATACCGGCGCAGTCGCCGACGTTGTCACCGACGTTGTCCGCGATCGTCGCGGCGTTGCGCGGGTCGTCCTCGGGGATGCCGGCCTCGACCTTGCCGACGAGGTCGGCACCGACGTCGGCGGCCTTGGTGAAGATGCCACCACCGACACGCATGAACATCGCGAGGAGGGCGGCGCCGAAGCCGAAGCCCTCGAGCACCTTGGGGGCGTCGCCCTTGTAGAGGAGCACCACGGTGGCTGCGCCGAGCAGGCCCAGCCCCACGGTCGCCATGCCGACGGCCCCACCGGTGCGGAACGCGATCCGGACGCCCTTGTCGCGGTCGCCGTCACGCGCGGAGGAGGCCACGCGCATGTTGGCCTTGGTCGCGAGGTTCATCCCGAAGTAACCGATGGCCGCCGAGAAGACCGCGCCGACGATGAAGAAGCCGGATCGGCCCCAGCGCACCGACTCCGTGGCCGCCGGGAGGAGGAGCAGCAGCCCGAAGACGAGCACGATGAAGACGGAGAGGGTCTTGAACTGGCGCGCGAGATAGGCGGCGGCGCCCTCCTGCACGGCAGCGCCGATCTCCTGCATCTTCTCGGTGCCGGGATCGGTCGCGAGGACCTGGTTGCGGAAGACGTACCCCATGACCAGTGCCACGACCGCGATGACCGCGACCACGATGACCAGCGTGAGGTTCGTCCCGGTGAGGTCCAGGGCCGAGCCCGACCCCGCGGTCGCAAGCGCGTGCGGTGCCATTCCATCCTCCTTGACGGGTGTGTGTCGCCCCCGGGCGCGAGCACGCCTCAGGCAGGGACGCCCGGGCGCACCATACCCGGCGGGAGCGGGTCGGCGGCGATCGGGGCGGGGACTGCCCGCCCCGGAGTGACGCGGATCACGCCACTCCTGGGCGAGGGGTCAGGCTGCGACGGCCTCGGCCACGCTCGGGTGGATGCCGAAGACCTTGTCGAGCCCGGTGATCCGGAAGACGCGCAGCACCCGGTCGTTCGAGCAGACGATCCGCAGCCACCCCGAGTGGTTGCGGACGAGCTTGAGACGACCGACGAGCACCCCGAGGCCGGTGGAGTCCAGGAAGCCGACGCCGTCGAGGTCGAGCACGATCCGGGTGTGACCAGCGGCGATCTCCTCGTCCAGGGCCACCCGCAGCTGCGCCGCCGTGTGCACGTCGACCTCTCCGGTGACCGTGACGACGCAGACGTCATCGTGTTGGGACGAGGTGACGGACAGCTCCACCGGGGGTCTCCTTCGACTCCTGCAGGTCAACGGCCCGACGCGTGGTGTCGGACCCAAGGGTTACCGTAACGGGCGTGTCCAGTCCCGCACAGCAGGTCGCTCTCCTGACGCGCGGATCGGCGCACTCGCGGCTCCTCCACGTCGAGCACCTCCCGGCTCGAGTCGCACGGCTCGCGCAGTGGCCGGACTCGGTCTCACCCACCGTGCTCGCGGCTCTGCTGTCGGAGGGCCTGGAGCGCCCGTGGGCGCACCAGCGGGCCGCACTGGACCTCGTGGACTCGGGCGCCCACGTGGTGCTGGCGACGGGCACGGCCTCGGGGAAGAGCCTGGGCTACCTCGTTCCCGTCCTCGGTGCAGCGGCCGACGGTGCCACGGGTGGGGCTCGCAGCGCGACGTCCCTCTACCTGGCCCCGACCAAGGCCCTCGCCGCCGACCAGCTCTCGCGCATCGAGTCTCTCGCGGTCCCCGGGGCACGAGCCGCGACCTACGACGGCGACACCCCTCCCGACGAGCGTCGGTGGATCCGTGAGCACGCCAACATCGTGCTCACCAACCCCGACCTCCTGCACCATTCGCTGCTCCCGGGTCACCAACGATGGAGCAGGTTCCTGCGGTCCTTGCGCCACGTCGTGGTCGATGAGTGCCACGTCTACCGAGGGGTCTTCGGCGCGCACGTGTCCGCTGTGCTGCGCCGGCTGCGCCGGGTGGCGGCTCGATACGGCTCCGATCCGATCTTCGTCCTGGCCTCGGCCACCGTCAGCGATCCGGCAGCCCACGCATCTGCGCTGATCGGTATGCCGGTGCGAGCGGTCACCGAGGACGGCTCGCCGCGCGGCGCCATGACGTTCGCCCTCTGGGAACCCGAGACCACGGCGGACGGTGCGCGGCGTTCGGCGACCACCGAGGCCGCCGAGGTCATGGCCACCCTCGTGGCGGACGGCGTGCAGACGGTGGCCTTCGCACGGAGCCGGGCCGGAGCGGAGTCGTTGGCGGCCGGGGCCCGCCGCCGGTTGGA
>JBDTDY010000118.1:0-10833 GCA_039922835.1 Ornithinibacter sp. | reverse complement strand
GATCGGTGCGCGCAAGTATCCAGGACATCTCGGCGGGCCGCCTCTGCAAGTGCGCCTCGAATTGGGTCTTGATCAGATCGGCCTTCGCGTCGATGTTGAGGCCGGTCAGGATGAAGGTCATCTCGTTGCGGTGGCCGCCGACACTCGAGCACGAGACCTTGACCTGCGGTGGTGGCGCCTCCCCGCGAGCGCCGGAGACCCTCACCCGGTCGGGTCCGTCAGTGGCGAGGCGGAGCGAGTCGAGCCGCAACGTCACGTCGGGCCCGGGATAGCGCGCGTCGGTCACCTCGTAGAGCAGCTGGGACAGCACCGTCTCGACGGTGACGGCACCACCGGTGCCGGGGTGCTTGGTGATGACGCAGCTGCCGTCGAGCGCGATCTCGGCGATGGGGAACCCGGGGCGGATGAGGTCAGGGAGCTCGGTGAAGAACGAGAAGTTGCCGCCGGTGGCCTGCGTGCCGCACTCGATGATGTGACCCGCGGCCGTGGCCCCTGCCAGCTGGTCGAGGTCACTGCTCGCCCAGCCGAAGTGTGCGATGGCCGGCCCGACGACGACGGATGCGTCGGTCACCCTCCCGGTGACGACGACGTCGGCGCCAGCGGCCACGCACTCGGCGATGCCCAGCGCGCCGAGGTAGGCGTGTGCAGCGAGCGGCGAGCCCAGGCCCAACGAGGCGGCGCGGCCGGTGAGGTCGTCCCCGGCGACGTGCGCGACGCGCGGTGTGAGACCGAGCCCGGTCGCGAGCTCGCCGATGGCGCTCGCGAGGCCGGCCGGGTTGACGCCCCCGGCATTCGTCACGATGGTGACGCCACGGTCGAGGGCGAGCCCGAGGCACCCTTCCAGCTGCCGGAGGAACGTGCGCGCATAGCCAGCGCTGGGGTCCGCGGACCGGTCCCGCGCGAGGATGAGCATGGTCAGCTCGGCGAGGTAGTCCCCGGTGAGCACGTCGAGCTCCCCGCCCTCGAGCATCTCGCGCATCGCCGAGAGGCGGTCACCGTAGAAGCCGGAGCAGTTGCCGACCCGCAGCGGCGCGCGGCTCCCGCCAGGGGCCGTGGGGCTCGTCGCACTCACTCCTGGAGTCCCTCAGCCGTGGCCCGAGCCCCGCGCACCACGGACTTCGGCGGGCCGGCAAAGGCCTGCGCGATGCCCAACCACTGGTCCGCGTCGGCTCCGGTCGCGACGAGCGCGAGCTGGCCGCGCTCGCGGCGCTGGGTGACGAGCAGGCAGAAGTCCTCCGCTGGTCCGGTGACTCGTTGCGCGGCATCCGCCGGCCCCCACGCCCACACCTCACCGTCAGCGGCGGAGAGCTCGACACGGAAGTCCTCCGCCGGCGGCGCCACGTGGTTGATGCGGAAGGAGAAGTCCCGGGTGCGCACCCCGAGGTGTGCCACGTCGTGCAGCCGGTCACTCAGGTCACGAGGCACCCCGAGTGCATCGGCGACGTCCTGCCCGTGGGCCCAGGTCTCCATGATCCGAGCGGTCGTCATCGATCGGGGGCTCATCGGCGGGCCGAACCACGGCACCTGCTCGGTCGCAGTGGCGAGCGCGGTCGCCAGGAGCTCGCGTCCGGACCGCCACCGGGAGAGCAGTGCGGCCGGGGGCTGGCCGGCTCGGGCTGCTGCCTCGTCGTCGACGATGCTCGGGCGCCCTGCCGCACCGGCCAACACCTCGACGAAGGCAGTGGGGTCACGCACCGCGAGCAGGGCGACCTCATCGGTCCACTGGAGGTGCCCGACCTGGTGGGCGATGCTCCATCCTGCTGCCGGGGTGGGCCGCGCCCAGTCCCCGGGCTCGAGGGCGGCCACGAGCGCGTCCAGGGACTCACCCTCGGCCCGGAGCCGGTCCACCGTCGCGTTCATGCACCGACTCTGGCACACGTCCAGCAATCAATCAAGCACGCATGCTTGTTTTAAGGCAGGGCCGTCGGTATCGTCGCCGCATGCGCTTCACCGATGATCACGACGCCCTCCGCAAGACCGTGCGCACCCTCGTCGACACGCGCATCAACCCCCACGTGGACGAGTGGGAGCGGGCCGGGGAGTTCCCGGCACACGACCTCTTCCCCCTGCTCGGCGCCGCGGGCCTCCTCGGCCTGGAGTACTCCCCCGCCGACGGCGGCGAGGGTGCCGACCACTCCTTCACCCTCGTGGCCTGTGAGGAGCTCGGTCGGATCGACGCGAGCGGCATCGCGATGGCGATCAACGTGCAGGCCAACATGGCGACGCCGTCACTGGCCCGACACGGGTCCGCGGAGCTGCGCCAGAGCTACCTCGCCCCCGCCATCGCGGGCACTGCGGTCGCCGCGATCGGCGTGACCGAGCCTGACGCCGGCTCCGATGTCGCGGGGCTGCGGACCAAGGCCGTCCGGGACGGGGACGACTGGGTCATCACCGGCCGGAAGCTCTACATCACCAACGGTGTCCAGGCCGACTGGGTCTGCCTCCTCGCCCGCACGTCCGGCGAGGGTGGCTACCGGGGCATGTCGCAGATCATCGTGCCGACCGACCTCCCGGGGTTCTCGGTCTCCCGCAAGCTCGACAAGCTCGGGAACCGCAGTTCCGACACCGCCGAGCTGGCCCTGGACGAGGTGCGGGTCCCGGTCGGCAACACCATCGGCGAGGTGGGCCGCGGGTTCCAGCAGCAGATGGAGCAGTTCACGATCGAGCGGATGGTCGCGGCCTACAGCATCGTCGGGCAGTGCGAGGTCGCGCTCGAGCGCACCCGGGAGTACCTGCGCCAGCGCAGCGCATTCGGCTCACCCCTCGCGTCCAAGCAGTACATCGCCTTCCGGTTGACGGAGCTGGCCGCCCAGCTGGAGTTGCTGCGCAGCCACAACCACCGCACCTGCGAGGCGCACCTGGCCGGCGAGGACGTCACCCGACTCGTCGCCATCGCCAAGCTCGTGTCCGGTCGGCTGGTCCGAGAGGTCGCCGACCTCTGCCTGCAGTTCCACGGGGGCATCGGCTACATGGAGGAGACGTGGACCGCCCGCTTCTTCCGCGATGCCCGGCTCGCCTCGATCGGCGGCGGTGCCGACGAGGTGATGCTCCAGACCCTGGCCCGACTCGACGGCCTCGGCACCAGCTGAGGCACCCGCCGCCACGATCGCCGAGTGGCTCAGGCGTCGAGGCCCTCAGCCAGTGCCGCGAGGGTGCGCAGTTGCTTGCGCATCATCACCAGGTCACCCCACGCGAGCGCCGCGTGCCACGTCCGCGACGCCTTGGTGCTCCCGCCCGCGAGGTGGAACACGGCGACCAGGCGGCACCCCGTGGCAGCCGGACGCACGGCATACCCCACGACCACGTCCCCGAAGATCCTGGAACCCGCTCGGCCGCGGTTTCGCAGGACGAGCTCTTCACCCGGTGCCACCTCGACGGCCTGGAAGATCGTCATCACCGTGTCGCCCACGGTCAGCGGTGGCAGGTCTGTGCGCAGGGTGCGGGGGCTCCGTCGCCCGAGGTTGTCCAGCAGGTCATAGCTGTAGGGCGCCACGCGCAGGTTGCCCAGCCAGGCCCATGCCGTGGATGGCGGCGCCGCGACCGAGACCGCTCGCACCATCCGGCTGCCGGGCCCGGTGACATGCCTGTCGCAGCGATACTCCGCGTCGACCTCGTCCGCGCTCGCCTGCCACACCCACGGCAGGCCGCTCCCCGGTGGCGGCGCGCTCATCCGTGACGCAGGTCGTCGGCGAAGAGGTCGAGCACCTGGGCGCTGCCGTCGACGGCACTCAGGCTGCCGGAGCGCACGGCGTGCTCGATCGCCGACTGCCGCTCGCGCACCGACGCGCTCTGCCGCACGGCGTCGTGCAGGTGCGCGTCGACCATCGACCACATCCAGTCCTGTTGCTGCCGCGCGCGGCGCACCTCCAGGGACCCTTCGGCCTCCAGGTGGGCCCGGTGCTCCAGCACCGCGCACCAGACCTCGTCCAGGCCGACACCGGTCTGCGCAGAGCAGGTGAGCACCGGCGGCCGGCGGGTGTCCTTGCCGGGCATCATCAGGCGCATGGCACCGGCGAGCTCGCGGGCGGCCACCCGGGCAGGCCCCTCGCCGTCACCATCGGCCTTGTTGACGGCGATGACGTCGGCCAGCTCGAGGATGCCGCGCTTGATGCCCTGGAGCTGGTCCCCCGCCCGCGCCAGGGTGAGGAGCAGGAAGGTGTCGACCATCTCGCTCACCGCGATCTCGTTCTGCCCCACCCCGACGGTCTCGACGACGACGACGTCGAAGCCGGCGGCCTCGAGCACCAGCATCGACTCCCGGGTGGCGCGGGCCACGCCACCGAGGTGACGACCGGCCGGGCTCGGCCGCACGAAGGTGCCATCCCTGCTGGTGAGCGCAGCCATCCGGGTGCGGTCGCCGAGGATGGAGCCGCCCGTGCGCCGCGAGCTCGGGTCGACGGCCACGACCGCGACCTGGTGCCCCCGGTCGACGAGTCGGCTGCCCATCGCGTCGATGAAGGTGGACTTCCCCGCCCCCGGAACTCCGCTGACCCCGACGCGCACGGCACGCCCGGTGTCGCCGGCGATGGCGACGAGCAGCTCGGCGGCCTGCTCGCGGTGGTCGGCGCGACTGGACTCCACGAGCGTGATCGCCCGGGCCACGTGGTGACGGGTTCCCTCACGCACGCCCGCCACGAGGGCGTCGACGTCGACCGCGGTCACCCGAGCCGCTTGCGCAGATCGCCCACCAGGTCGATCGCGGCCCGGCTGATGACCGTGCCCGGTGGGTAGATGGCGTCGGCCCCGGCGGCGCGGAGCTTCTCGAAGTCCTGCGGCGGGATCACCCCACCGACGACGATCATCAGGTCCTCGCGCCCGAGCGCGTCGAGCTCCGCGCGCAGCGCCGGCACGAGCACCAGGTGCCCGGCGGCGAGCGAGCTCACGCCCACGACGTGCACGTCGCCCTCGACGGCTTGTCGGGCCACCTCGGTCGGGGTCTGGAACAGCGGGCCGACGTCGACGTCGAAACCGAGGTCGGCAAAGGCCGTGGCGATGACCTTCTGCCCCCGGTCGTGACCGTCCTGGCCCATCTTCGCGACGAGGATGCGCGGTCGGCGGCCCTGGTCGGCCTCGAACTGCTCGACGAGCGCCTGCGCAGCGCGCACGCTCTCGTCCTCCCCAGCCTCGGCGCCGTACACGCCCCCGATGGTACGGATCTGCGCGGTGTAGCGGCCGAAGACCTCCTCCATCGCGCTCGACATCTCGCCGACGGTCGCCTGGGCGCGTGCCGCGTCGATGGCCAGCGCCAGGAGGTTGGTGTCCAGCGTGCCGTCCGAGCCGGAGCGGGCGGCTGCGGTGAGCCTCGCCAGGGCATCCCGGCATCCGTCCTCGTCCCGCTCTGCGCGCAACCGCTCCAGCTTGGCGATCTGGCTCGTCCGCACGGCCGCGTTGTCGACCCCTCGCACCTCGAAGGGCTCGTCCTGCTCGACGACGTAGGTGTTGACCCCGATGACGGGCTGGTGGCCGGAGTCGATGCGGGCCTGGGTGCGGGCCGCCGCCTCCTCGATCCGCATCTTGGGGATGCCGGCCTCGATCGCCTTGGCCATGCCGCCCGCGGCCTCGACCTCCTCGATGTGCTGCCAGGCGCGCTCGGCGAGGTCGTGGGTGAGCCGTTCGACATAGGCCGAGCCGGCCCACGGGTCGATGACGCGGGTCGTGCCCGACTCCTGCTGGAGCACCAGCTGGGTGTTGCGGGCGATCCGCGCCGAGAAGTCGGTGGGGAGCGCGATCGCCTCGTCCAGGGCGTTGGTGTGCAGGCTCTGGGTGTGCCCCTGGGTGGCGGCCATCGCCTCGACGCAGGTGCGCACGACGTTGTTGTAGACGTCCTGCGCGGTGAGCGACCAGCCGGAGGTCTGGCAGTGGGTGCGCAACGAGAGCGACTTGGGGTTCTGCGCGCCTTGGGCCTGCACGAGCCGGGCCCAGAGCAGCCGGGCCGCCCGCAGCTTGGCGACCTCCATGAAGAAGTTCATCCCGATCGCCCAGAAGAAGCTGAGCCGCGGCGCGAACGCGTCGACCTCCAGGCCCACGGCGCGGCCCGCACGGAGGTACTCGATTCCGTCGGCGAGGGTGTAGGCGAGCTCGAGGTCCTGCGTCGCCCCCGCCTCCTGCATGTGGTAGCCCGAGATCGAGATGGAGTTGTAGCGCGGCATCTTCTCGCTCGTGAAGGCGAAGATGTCACTGATGATCCGCATGCTCGGCTCGGGCGGGTAGATGTAGGTGTTGCGGACCATGAACTCCTTGAGGATGTCGTTCTGGATGGTCCCCGACAGCTGCTCGGGCGCGACACCCTGCTCCTCCGCTGCGACGACGTAGAGCGCGAGCACCGGGATGACGGCTCCGTTCATCGTCATCGAGACCGACATCTGGTCCAGCGGGATGCCGTCGAAGAGGGTGCGCATGTCCAGGATCGAGTCGATCGCCACCCCAGCCATGCCCACGTCGCCGGTGACGCGCGGGTGGTCGGAGTCGTAGCCTCGGTGGGTCGCGAGGTCGAAGGCGACCGACAACCCCTTCTGTCCACCCGCGAGGTTGCGGCGGTAGAAGGCGTTGGACTCCTCGGCGGTGGAGAACCCGGCATACTGCCGGATCGTCCAGGGCTGGGTCGTGTACATCGTCGGGTAGGGCCCGCGCAGGTAGGGCGGCGCGCCCGGGATCGTGTCGAGGAAGTCCAGGCCCTCGAGGTCGGCCTCGGTGTAGACCGCCTTGACGGGGATCTGCTCGGGGGTCAGCCACGGCTCACCCGTTCCCGGCGCGGCGGTCTCCGGTGGCGTGCTCGCAGCCACGTCATCGGCGCCGATCGGGGTGGCGGGCCCGAGGTCGACACCCGAGAGGTCGGGGATGGTGGTCATTGTTCTCCTCCCGCCCCGGACTCCAGGGCATCCAGCACCCCGCCCAGGAAGGCGATGACGTCGGTGCCGTCGAAGACCTCACCGTCGACGAGGTCGGCGTGCTCACCCAGCTCTGCCGCCCGACCGGCAACCCAGACCTGCGCCACCCCGCAGGCCCGGAGGTCGGCCACCGCATCGGCGGCGTGCGCGGCATACCCCTTCCTGCTGGAGGCGAGGACCGCCACCGGCGACCCCTCCTCCACGGCACGGATGCCGCCGGCCGCGAGGAGGTTGGCGACGAAGGCCGCCCGGGCGGCGAAGTCGCGCTGCACCCCCAACGGGCGCACGACCACCCCCGGCTCGCCGAGGGCCCGGGCCCGCTCACGCAACGCCTCGTATGCCGCGGCGTCGCGGTGCGGGGCCATGGCACCGTCGGCGGTGGTCAGGGTGGCTCGGGGCCGACGCTCCAGCGCGGGCTGGTCCAGGATCGGGAAGGTCGAGATGCCGGTGAGCGCCCTGCTGCGGGTCGCAAGACCACGGTCGCGCTCGGCGGCCGCCGCAGCGACGCGCTCGTGCACCTGGCCACTCGCGAGCGCGGACACCATGCCGCCCGCTCGCTCGAGGTCCTGCACCGTGGCCCAGGCGGAGCGGGCGACGTCGTCGGTGAGCGCCTCGACATACCAGGAGCCACCGGCCGGGTCACTGACGCGGCCGACGTTGGACTCCTCGCAGAGCAGCACCTGGGTGTTGCGGGCCAACCGCCGGGAGAAGCGCTCCGGCAGGCCGAGGGCAGTGTCGTAGGGCAGCACCGTGATCGCGTCCGCTCCGCCGAGGGAGGCGCCGAAGGCCGCCAGGGTGTCGCGCAGCAGGTTGACCCACGGGTCCTCGCGGCTGGTCATCCGCAGGCTCGTCACGGCATGGGTGCGGGCCCCACGCTCCGTCTCCGGCACGCCGCTGACCTCGCCCACCCGCGCCCAGACGCGTCGCAGGGCGCGCAGTCTGGCCGCGGTGAGGAACTGGTCGGCGGTGGCGGAGATCCTGAACTCGACGTGGGCGAACGCCTCGGCCGGCGTGATGCCCTCCCCCTCGAGGTGGCGCAGGTAGGCCACCCCGGTCGCCACGGCGTAGGCGATCTCGTCGACGTCGTCGCTCCCGGCGTCGTGCAGGGCACGGGTGTCGACGGTGATCGCGCGCACCCCGTCCCGGCCGGCGCAGGCCGCGACCGCGGCGGCGAGGTGCGTGAGGTCGGGGGCGCTGCCTCGACGGGCCGCTGCTCCGATCGGGTCGTGGCCGAGGTTGACCCCGGCAAGCACGCCTCCCCCCAGCACGTCGAGCAGTGCCGCAGCGGCGCCGGGCTGGTCGGTGGTGCTCGACACCACGACCGGCGCCAGGTCGAGGCGCACGTCGGCGAGCACCTCGGCGAGGTCTGCGGCGGCGATGCCGTCCTCACCGACGTGGACCCACACCGAGGTGACCCCGTGCTCGAGGTCGTCCAGCACCGCGGCACGGCTCAGGGCGACATCGGGGTCGTCGTGCAGGGCACGCACGTCCCACGGGAGGTGTGTCTCGCGCAGCACCCGACCTCGGGTGAACGGCATCCGGCCCGGCATCCCGAGGGCGGGGTCCACGGCCGGGCGAAGGTAGAGCGGGTCGAGCGTGATGCCTCCGTCGAGCGACGCGCGCAGGGATTCCTGCGCCTCCACAGGGGTGAGGTGCTCACCCACGGGGCGCCTCTTGTTGACCACCACGGCTGCGAGCGCTTGCCAGTCGGCAAGGCCGAGAGGGGGGAAACCGTCTGCGAGCGGGATGCCAGTGGGCGCCGCGGGCTGCGTCATCGCACTCTCCTCAGCCGGTCCGTGCCCGCCATCGGGGCCTCGATTCCACCCTAGCGGCCGGGGCCGTGGGGCTCAGCGAGAGATGGCGCACACCGACACCTCGCGGCAGGGAGCCCGCGGGGTCGGCCCTCGCTCTCAGGCCGGTGCGAGGGGGGCGAACGGCACACCCATCGAGAGCAGCCGGGCCTGCCCTCCGTCGAGCGCGGTGAGCACGCACACACCCGCTGAGGTCACCGCGATCGCGTGCTCCCAGTGCGCGGCGCGGGACCCGTCCCTGGTGACGACGGTCCACTCGTCCTGGAGCACGGTGTTGTCCTGGTCGCCGAGGGTCACCATCGGCTCGATGCAGATGGTCGTGCCCTCCACCACCTTGGGGCCCTTGCCCGAGACCCGGTAGTTGGGCACCTGGGGGTCCATGTGCATCGAGGTGCCGATGCCGTGGCCGACGTAGTCCTCGACGATGCCGTATTCGCGGCCGTGTCCGCTCCCGGAGGCGAGGAGGCTGTCCTCGACGGCCGCGCCGACGGCATACAGGTCCCCACCCACGGTCAGGGCCGCGATCCCCGCCCACAGCGAGGCCTCGGTGTCGTCGATGAGCTCGAGGTCCTGCGGGCGGGCGACCTCGCGTCCACCCACGACCACGGTGATGGCCGCGTCGCCGTTCCACCCATCGACCTGGGCGCCGCAGTCGATGGAGAGCACGTCGCCCTCCGCCAGCACCCGCGGACCCGGGATGCCGTGCACGATCTCCTCGTTCACCGAGGTGCACAGGGTGTGGCTGTAGCCGGGAACGAGCTGGAAGTTGGGGATGCCGCCGTGCTCGCGGATGTGCGCCTCGGCGAGGGTGTCGAGGTCCAGGGTGGTCATGCCGGGGCGGACCGCCGCCTCGAGCAGGCGCAGCGTCTCACCGACGAGCAGGCCGGCGGTGCGCATCATCGCGAGCTGCTCCGCGGTCTTGCCCTCACACCTGTCCCGGCTGAACATTCCCATGGCGCCGCACCCTACCCGCGCGCCCCGTTCGGCCCCACATCCCCGCCCCCGCCCCCCGGTCGAGAGTAGAGAACGCGCCACGTGCGCTGAAGCCCGACGGCGTGTTCTCTACTCTCGACCGGGGATGGTCGGTGTCACGTGATCTGGAGGGTGCACGGGTCGAGGCCGAGAGCGTGTGCGAAGACCAGGAGGGTGGTCCGGCGCCGCGGGCCGCGTCGCACGTCCTCGGCCCACAGCTCCTCGACGTGCCAGCGTTGGTCCTCCAGGAGCCGGCGGCGGAAGGCGTCTTCGCTGCGCCTCTTCCTCTCCGCGTGGTGCCCGCCCTGGTACTCCCCCACGACGCGCTGTGGGCGCCACACGAGGTCGCCTTCGGCCAGCCACTCACCGGCAACGTCCGTCAGCGGCGCATTGACCTCGGGCTCAGGGAACCCGGCATCGACGAACATCAGCCTTGCCCGGGTCTCCATCGGAGACCTGACGCCGTGGCGTGCTCGTGCCAGGGCTCGGCGAAGGTTGATGCCACCGCGAGGCCGGACCCGGGCAGCGAGCGCGGACCGGAGCATGGCGATGCCAACCTGGCGACCAGCCCGGGCGTCGAGGGCAGCCACGACGGCGTCCGCCGCCACGACGAGGTCCCCCACTGAGAGCGCGCCACGCTTCAGCTCGCCGAGATCGCACCAGGTATCAGCGAGGTCGACCACTCGCAGACCAGTCCCAGGGATGGTTGCGACGGCGCGCGTCTCGAGCCCTCGGTGGCCCTTGGCCCCTCGGCGGATCACCATGCCGTCCCCGGTGGGCGCCATCACGTCCAGCAGGGTCGTGCCGTTGGGTTCCTCCTTCCCCGGCAGCGGCACGCCCCACAGGTGAGCCGCGGTTCGGTGCGAGAAAGCGCGCGCGGACGGCATCCCTGCCTGGTATGCCGTGGCCCGCTCAGTGAGCGTGTCCGGAGCCGAGGTGGCGTGTGCCCCCCGCGTCGGGTGCACCAGGTCGCCCCGCCGCAGCCGTGACGAGGGCACGCCGAGCTCACGAGCTCGGGCCGAGCTGAAGGGCCCCGGCCCGAGCCCACTCGGAAGCGGGCGCGGTTGCATCCCGACAGCGTCGCGGAAACAGGCGCACGGCATTCGGCGTCATCCACAGGCACACCGGATGCCCGTGTCGAGAGTAGAGAACACGCCGCATCC
>JBDTDY010000117.1:0-2632 GCA_039922835.1 Ornithinibacter sp. | reverse complement strand
ACACGTATGCAGCGGGCGCCTGCCTGGTGCCGGTGGCGCTGGCAGCAGCGGCCTGGCGCTGAATTGGGGGCCCACTGGCCCGACGAGTGCGGCTGCTGGAAGGTGCGGGTCGGTCAGCTGTCAGACGTGGGCGGGGTCGCCCAGCTCGGTGGCGGCGGTGGCGGCGTGGACCCGGGAGCAGCCCCCGGCGCCTCCTGGTGCGGGGCTGGCGGCTGCTGCAGCGGCTGACCCGAGGCGCCCGACGGTCCGGCTGGCCCGGCAGGGGGTGGCGGCGGTGGGGGCGACCACCCGGTCGCGGCGGCCCCCGGAGGCGGTGGTGGGCCAGCGGGCGCTGGCGGTGCCTGGCTCACCGTGAGCCCGCCCAGCTGACCGGCATCCTCCATCCGGCGCAGGGCTGTCATCACGCGCTCGCGGTCGGACTCGGCAACCGGACGCCCCGTGGCGTCGAGCCAGGCGATCACACCGAGGTCTCGTAGGGCACGTTCACCCCCACCGCCACCCCCTCCGCCGGTCGGGGTGTTGAGGCCGGCGTTGCTCATCGCCACGTCCGCCTTCGCGGCCAGCTCGTTGGCCGCTGCCTTCGCGCGCTCGAGAAAGCTCATCCCTGACTCCATCCCCTCGTGTGATGAGTACCTCTCGAATCCTAGGCGCCGCAGTGGTGGGACGCCTAGCCTTGTGACCCAGGGGAATCGGGCCCGGGCCGGGCACACCCCGTGAGCACCTCAGGAGGGGTCGTGACGATTCACGGATCGCTGTTCCAGGACTTCCGCGAGAAGGAGGGCCAGGACCCGTTCTCGCTCCAGAACAAGAAGCTCCTGCGCGTGGACATGCGCTACGGGGAGGTGTGGGCGAAGACGGGGTCGATGGTCGCCTACCAGGGCGACGTGCGCTTCGCCAACAAGGGCTCGGGCGGTCTGGGGAAGATGCTGAAGTCGGCAGCCACCGGCGAAGGCGTGAAGATGATGCAGTGCTCGGGCAGTGGCGAGCTCTTCGTCGCGGAGTCAGCCAGCGAGATCCAGGTGATGTATCTCGAGAACGACTCGCTCTCGGTCAACGGGCGCAACGTGCTCGCGTTCTCCAACTCCATCCAGTGGGACATCCACCGCATCTCGACGAGCGGGGCGGCGATGACCGGGGGGCGATACAACGTCGCGCTGCGGGGCACGGGCTACGTGGCGGTGACGACCAAGGGGGACCCGATCGCCCTCGACGTCGCCTCTGCGCCCACCTTTGCCGATGCCGATGCGGTCGTGCTCTGGACGGCTGGGGTCTCGATGAAGGTGCGCGTCGACACCGGCGGCCTCGGGTCGATGATCCGCGGCGGGAGCGGCGAGCTGGTGCAGATGGCCTTCGGCGGTCAGGGCTACGTGCTGGTGCAGCCGAGTGAGTCGGTGCAGGACGGCGGCCACAGCTCAGGCACACAGAGCTCCGGTGGGATGCTCGGACAGTTCCTGCAGTAGGCCCTGGCGTGGCCTGGGGCCGCCCGTTGGTGTCCGCGGCGCGGTCCCGACAGAGGTGAGGTGCACGGCATACGCAACAATCGGTGCCATGACGGCACAGGTGACAGGGACCGACATCCTCGACGTGGCGCGGGAGCAGGTGCTGGGGCGCGGTGTCGCCCTGACACAGGAGCAGGTGCTCGAGGTGCTGCGCACCGACGACGAGCAGCTGCAGGACCTGCTGGCGCTGGCCCACGAGGTGCGGATGACGTTCCAGGGGCCGGCGATCGAGGTCGAGGGCATCGTCTCGCTGAAGACCGGTGGCTGCCCCGAGGACTGCCACTTCTGTTCCCAGAGCGGGCAGTTCACATCCCCGGTGCGCTCGGTGTGGCTCAACATCCCCGAGCTGGTGCGGGCCGCCAAGCAGACCGCTGCCACCGGCGCGAGCGAGTTCTGCATCGTCGCGGCCGTTCGCGGCCCCGACGCCAAGCTCATGGAGCAGATGCGCGAGGGCGTCGCGGCCATCCGCGCCGCCGTCGACATCCAGGTCGCCGCGTCGCTCGGCATGCTCACCCAGGAGCAGGTCGACGACCTCGTCGACATGGGCGTGCACCGCTACAACCACAACCTCGAGGCGGGGAGCAGCTACTTCCCCCAGGTCGTGACGACGCACTCCTTCGAGGAGCGCTGGGCGACCTGCCTGATGGTCAAGGAGTCCGGCATGGAGCTGTGCTGCGGCGGGCTCGTCGGCATGGGCGAAAGCCTCGAGCAGCGAGCCGAGCTCGCCGCCGAGCTCGGCGAGCTCGAGCCGCACGAGGTGCCGCTCAACTTCCTCAACCCACGCCCGGGCACGCCCTTCGGCGACCTCGAGCCGATGGGCACCAATGACGCGCTGCGCACCATCGCCGCGTTCCGCCTCGCCCTCCCGCGCACGATCCTGCGCTACGCCGGTGGCCGTGAGCTGACCCTCGGCGACCTCGGCACCCGCGACGGGCTGCTCGGCGGCATCAATGCCGTCATCGTCGGCAACTACCTCACGACCCTGGGCCGCGACCCCGGCGAGGACCTGGCGCTGCTCGCCGAGCTCGAGATGCCGATCAAGGCCCTCGGCGAGACGTTCTGAGCCCGGGACTCACGATCGTGCCGGACCAGGGGGATGCCGTGGAGCCGGTCGAGCCGGTGGCGCGGGTCGG
>JBDTDY010000116.1:0-9122 GCA_039922835.1 Ornithinibacter sp. | reverse complement strand
CGGCCGATCGGCCGCCGCCGGCAGTCTCATCGTGAAGGTCGAGCCGCGACCCTCCTGGCTCCACACCCCGACGTCGCCGCCGTGGTTGGCGCAGATGTGCTTGACGATGGCGAGGCCGAGGCCGGTGCCGCCCGTGGCGCGGGACCGCGCCGCATCGACCCGGTAGAAGCGCTCGAAGATGCGCCCCTGCTCAGTGGCAGGGATGCCGTGGCCCTGGTCGGTGACGGTGATCTCCACGGTCTCGCCCACCCGGCGTGCGCCCACCCCGACCCGGGTGCCGGCGTCGCTGTAGTTCACGGCATTCGTCACCAGGTTGCCGACCGCGGTGACGAGCAGGTCCCCGTCGCCGAACACCCGCAGCCCGGCCTCATCCGCGACGTGCACCTCGATCGAGCGCGACTCCGCCGCCACCCGTACCCGGTCGACCGCCTCGCCCACGACGGCACCGACATCGACGAGCACCGGCTCGTGCAGGGTGTCCGCCACCTGGAGGCGCGACAGGTCGACGATCTCCTGGGTGAGCCGGCTGAGCCGCGTCGACTCCACCTGGATCCGCTGCGCGAAGCGCGCGACGGCCACCGGGTCGTCGGCGCCGTCGAGGATCGCCTCGGCCAGCAGGGAGATGCCACCCACCGGGGTCTTGAGCTCGTGGCTGACGTTTGCGACGAAGTCCCGGCGGATCTCCTCGACGCGCCGGGCGTGGGTGAGGTCCTCGGCAAGCACCAGCACGTGGGACACCCCCAGGGGGGCCAGCCTGACCCGCATCACCGAGCTCGCCTGCGCGATCGGCCCCCGGGCGAGGTCGAGCTCGACCTCGCGGATCATCCCGTCGCGTCGCACGTTGCGGGCCAGGTGTCGCAGTTCCTGGTGCACGAGCTCACCGTGGCGCACGAGGCCGTGGCTGACCGCCGACGCCGACGTGTTCACCACGGCATCCGCTCCGTCGATCACGACCGCGATGGAGCGCAGCACCGACAACACGTCGCCGACCCCCCGCGGCAGGGACGGCTCCTCGGCCGGCTCCGCGTCGCCGAGGCTGCGCTCGGACCAGCGCGTGGCCGCGACGGCGACCGCGCCGATGACGAGACCGACTGCCCCGCCGAGCGTTGCCGCGACCGTGGGATCCACTCCCTCAGCCTACGGCCGCGAGCGTGCGCACCCCGCCGGATCCCTGACCGTGAGCACGGGTCTTCCTGAAGTTCACCTCGGGGGCGCCTCCAGTTCACCACCGGCTGCCAGAGTCCCGGGAAGACGGCACCACCATCGACCCACGAAGGATCCCACCGTGATGCGCAAGGCCTTCCACGAGGAGCTCGACAGGATCGCCGAGACCCTCGTCGAGATGACGCGACTCGCCTCCTCGGCGATGAGCCGCGCCACGACCGCCCTCCTCGACGCCGACGTGTCACTGGCCGACTCGGTCATCGCCGCCGATGCCGAGATCGACGCGCGCCGGGAGCAGCTCGACCTGATGTCCTTCGACCTGCTCGCCCGACAGCAGCCTGTCGCGACCGACCTGCGCGTCATCGTCACGAGCATGCGGATGAGCAGCGACATCGAGCGGATGGGCGATCTCGCGCGGCACGTCGCCAAGGTCGCCCGACTCCGCTACCCCGACTCCGCGGTGCCGGCCGAGCTGCGCGCGACGATCCTGCAGATGGGCCAGGTCGCCGAGCGGATCGTCACCAAGGCCGGCTCGGTCATCGCCGCGCGCGACGTCGAGGCCGCCCAACAGATCGAGCGCGACGACGACGCCATGGACGACCTGCACCGCGAGCTGTTCAGCCAGGTCACCGGGGGCTCGTGGAGCCACGGCACCGAGGCCGCCGTGGACATCACGCTCCTGGGTCGCTACTACGAGCGCTTCGCCGACCACGCGGTGTCGGTGGCGCACCGCGTGATCTGGCTGGTCACCGGGGAGTTCGACCCCGCCTCGGAGGGCAGCCACGAGGATGCCGAGGACGTCACCCCGGCCATCGGCTGAGCACCACGCGGCCGGTGGGTGCCGACGCTAGGGTTGCGGTGTGGCTACGCACAAGAAACGCATCTCGGTGGTCGAGGACTACACGGGAGAGCTCGAGGAGCTCCACGAGCTCTCCGGCGGCGACGACGACCCCGCGGGTCCTGCCACCTGGCAGGAGGGCTACCCCTACGACGCCAAGCTGGGGCGCAAGGAGTACGAGAAGACCAAGCGGCAGCTCCAAATCGAGCTGCTCAAGCTCCAGCTGCACGTGAAGGAGACCGGCTCCAAGGTCCTCGTCATCTGCGAGGGCCGGGACGCCGCCGGCAAGGGCGGGGCGATCAAGCGCTTCATGGAGCACCTCAACCCCCGTGGTGCGCGGGTCGTCGCCCTCGAGAAGCCCACCGACCTCGAGCGCACCCAGTGGTACTTCCAGCGCTATGTCGCGCACCTGCCCAGCGGTGGCGAGGTCGTCTTCATGGACCGCTCCTGGTACAACCGGGCCGGTGTGGAGCGCGTGATGGGCTACTGCACTCCCACGGAGTATCTCGAGTTCATGCGCGAGGCACCGGAGTTCGAGCGGATGCTCGTCAACTCCGGCATCCACCTCTTCAAGCTGTGGTTCTCGGTGAGCCAGAGCGAGCAGGCCACTCGCTTCGCGTCCCGCCAGAACGATCCCGTCCGCCAGTGGAAGCTCTCCCCCACCGACCTCGCCAGCCGCGACAAGTGGGATGCCTACACCGAGGCACGCGAGGCGATGTTCTTCTACACCGACACCGGGGACGCCCCCTGGACCGTCATCAAGAGCAACGACAAGAAGCGAGCGCGGCTCGAGGCCTTCCGGGTGATCCTCAGCCAGATCGGCCACGGGACCAGGGACGATGCCCTCGTCGGGACGCCGGACCCGCTGATCGTCGGACCACCCTCGCGGATCTACGAGCTGGGTGAGCACCCCGACCGGGTCCTCCCCCGGCTCTGACCGACTCCACCGGGGGACTCCCGCCTTCCGGGCCTCTTCGTCGAGGGTTGCCGGTGAGAACGCGGGCATTGAGGGCGCCGACGGGTGACACTGGGGCGGTGACACTGACGGTCGAGGACGACTTCGCGGCATTCGTCGCGGCACGCTGGGCCGAGTTGGAGGCCCTCGCCCTCGTCACGACCCTGGATCCCGCCACCGCCAGGGACGCCACGGCGCACGCGTTGGGGCGCCTGCGCGGCGGATGGGCGGATGCCGTGGACGACGGCACTCCCACCCTCCAGACCCGGCGCGCGGTCCTCGAGCGCAGCCTCCAGGTCGCGGGGAGCGCAGGTGGGCGTGGCGTCGGCCCGTCTCGCCCGCGACCGGGTTCCGCCGACCCTGATCTCCTCGGATTCGGTGGCGGGGTGGACGCCGAGCGGGACGAGTCCGTCGCCGACGCGTTGTGGCACTGCCTGGCCCGCGCCACGGCATCCGAACGTGCGGTGCTGGCCTGCGCCCTGGTCTGCGACCTCGACACCGCCGAGACAGCACACCTGCTCGGTATGCCGTTGTCGGACACCGAGGGTCATGACCGGTCCCTGCGATCTCGGCTTGCGGCGGCGCACGACTCCGGCCGCGAGAGCAGCGGGCAGGCGCGGGCGGAGTGGCTGCTCCAGGACGACCTCCGCTCCCTGGTGGACGACCTCATCGAGGACGCCCCGGATCCACCGGACCCGGCCGGGCTCGTCGCGGCGGAAGCCGCCGGGGTGCGGAGGCGCACCCTGGTCCTCGGCGCCACTGCAGTCGCGGCGACGGCGACTGCCGCGTGGTTCCTCACCCGACCGGGGGAAAAGCAGCAGCTCAGCCCGAGCGTCGCGGCCACGACCGGGCCCAGCGACGCCGACTGGGCGTCGACGAAGACCTGGCCCGCACGGGGCGCACTGGCCTCCGACGTCGGCGTGCAGGGGTTGATCCTCACCCGGACCTCCGGGGGCTCCAGGCTCCTGTTCGCCGATGACGTCGGCGACCGTCGGATCGTGCTGGCCGCACCGATCGGCATCCCCAACGACCCGGTCGGCACCCAGGTGCGCGCGTGGCAGGGAGCCCGCGGCGCCCTCCCGGAGGGCATGGAGGAGCTGGAGCTGCCGCTCTCCTACATCGACGGTGTCGGCGATGTCGTCGCGGCCTACCTGCCCCAGCTGTCCGGGTCGGCACTCGTGGTCCTCAGCCGCCCGTCCGTCACGCAGGCCGAGGTGTCACGCTTCGTGAACCCCACTCCTGCGGGGACGGTCGAGCGGGAGTGGTCCACCCTCCAGCTCGAGGGCGGGATCGGGATCGACCTCTCCGTGCTGAACGTGTCACCTGCGATGCGGCTCAAGGTCAGTGACTACGACGGACCGCCGGCGAGCCCCAGCGATCCGTGGATAAACATCTCGCTCTCGGACGGCCTGGATGCCGTGATCGAGACGACCTCGGCCTTCGCCGCCGACGCGATCGGGCTCCCCCAGGACGCGGTGAAGAGCACCGTCGTCACCGACAGCATCGCGCCGGGGAGCATCCTGGACCCGGAGGCCATCTCCGCGACCGGGGGCGACGGCCGGGTGGTCGTCGTCACCACCAGGACCCCAGCAGGCGCTGTGCTCCGCACCGTCATCGCGGTCGATGACGGACGCACCGCGGGAACCCAGATCCTCGAGATGGTGAGCGTCCTCCCGGCCGACCAGGCCGACGCGCCGGTGGTGCTGCGCCTCTACGGCTCGAGCGCCGACACGGGCCGCTTCCTCGTGGTGGCCCCCGGCGGCGCTCGGGCGCAGCTGCTGGGGACCAGTCCGAACGCCTACCCCGTCTCCAAGGTGACACCGTTCAAGGGTGATACCGCGGTCGTCAGCGTGATCAACGCCGACGACGCACCCGCCTTCACCCTCATCGTGCGCGACGCGAAGGGCGCCAAGACCTACGACCGCGTGGCGCCGACGGGAGCGGACCTGTTCGACCTGTGGCGGATCCCGATCGGCTGACCGTGACGAAGGACTGCGTTCAGCGGCCCTGGTTGGCGACGGCCGCAGCAGCGGACGCGGCGGCCTCGGGGTCGAGGTACTCACCGGGCCCGGTGGGCATGAAGTCCTCGCCCAGTCGGTAGAGCAGCGGCATCCCGGTGGGGATGTTCAGACCGGCGATGTCGTCGTCGCTGATGCCGTCGAGGTGCTTGACCATCGCCCTCAACGAGTTGCCGTGGGCGGTCACCAGCACGGTGCGCCCCTCTGCGAGATCGGCGCGGATGTCGCTCTGCCAGTAGGGCATCATCCTTGGGATCACGTCTGCGAGGCACTCGGTGCGCGGCACGTCGATGCCGTCGTAGCGAGGGTCACCGGTCTGGTCGAACTCGCTGCCGGACTCGATCTCCGGCGGCGGGGTGTCGAAGCTGCGACGCCACAGCATGAACTGCTCGTCGCCGTACTTCTCCCGAGTCGCCGCCTTGTCGAGACCCTGGAGCGCGCCGTAGTGCCGCTCGTTGAGGCGCCACGAGCGGCGCACCGGGATCCAGTGGCGGTCGCACGCGTCGAGGGCGAGGTTGGCGGTGGTGATCGCCCGGCGCAGCACCGAGGTGTGCACGACATCGGGCAGCAGCCCGGCATCGCGGATCAGCTCACCGCCGCGCACGGCCTCGGCCCGGCCCTTCTCGGTGAGATCGACGTCGACCCACCCGGTGAAGAGGTTCTTCTGGTTCCAGTCGGACTCGCCGTGGCGCAGCAGGATCAGCGTGTATTCCGTCATGCTGACCATCGTACCGAGGCTCAGGCCTCGGGGCCCGGGTCGCCCGGCCGCTGGAGGATCTCGCGGAACGCCTCGAGGTTGCGCAGGCTCTCCCGCCGGGAGACACGCCACTCCCACTCCTTGCGCATCGAGGTGAGGAAGCCGATCACGAGCAGCTCGTTGAACGGGTCGTCGGCAGCGCTGAGCACCGCCCCGAGCAGCTGGTCGAGGGACGCGGCATCGACACCGGCCGACGGCATCCGGCCGGTGACGTAGACGTCACCCGAGGTGTCCACCGCATACCCGATGCCGGGTAGCCGCAGGTTGCGCCGCAGCAGGAACCGGTAGAACGCCTCGTGGTTCTCGTCGGGATTGCGCACCACGAACGCAGAGACCGACAGCGCGTCCTCACCCACGACGAGCGACGTCACCGTCGTGAGCTTCTTCTCGCCGGGGAGCGTGACGACGAGCTCGCCGTCGCGCGCCCCAGGCTCCCAGGTGAGCTCGGAACTGGCGAGGTAGCCGGTCACGACCTGCGTGACCGTGGCCCGTGCGCTCACGGGATCACTGCCGTCGGGATGCCGGTCAGTGTGGCCGAGTCGTTGATCGGGGACTCACGCGGAAGAGCCATCGCGTCGACATAGACCTCTGCCAGCCTCTCGGCGGTGCGGGCCCAGCCGAAGCCGGCGGCGTGCTCCACCGCGCGTCGCGCGAGCACCGCACGGTGCCCCCGGTCGAGCGCGACGCACGCGAGCGCCGTGGCCCAGTCGGCCGTGTCGTGACCGTCGACGAGCACCCCTCCGGGGCCCACCGCGGTCGGGAGCCCACCCACATTGGCCGCCACGACCGGGGTGCCACAGGCCTGGGCCTCCACGGCCACGAGCCCGAACGACTCGCTGTGCGAGGGGATCGCCACGGCGTCTGCAGCGCGATACCACTGGGCGAGGGTGGGCCGGTCGACCGGCGGCACGAACAACATCCGGTCGCCGATGCCGAGCGAGTCGGCCAGCTCCGGCAGGCCCATCGGGTGCCGCGCTCCCGAGCCGCTGGCGCCGCCGAGCACACCGACGACGAGTCGCTCGCGCAGGTCGGGGCGGCGCCGCACCAGCTCGGCGGCAGCCCGCACGAGCACGTCGGGGCCCTTGAGTGGTTGGATGCGCCCCACGAACAACAGCAGCAGGGCATCTGCTGCGACACCGAGCTCGGCGCGCGCCTGCGCGACGGAGTCGGGGCGGAAGATCGCCAGGTCGACCCCCGGCTCGGCCACCGCCACCCGGGCGGGGTCTGCGCCGTAGAGCTCGACGAGCTCGGCCGCCTCGCGCTCGGTGTTCGCGACGAGCCGGTCCGCGGCCTCGACGACCTGCGCCTCACCGATCTCGCGACCACGCGGCTCCGGCTCGTCGCCGTCGGCCAGGTGCAGGTTCTTCACCCGGGCCATCGTGTGCATCGTGTGCACCAGCGGGACACCCCACCTGTCGGCGGCGAGCCACCCCACCTGTCCGGAGAGCCAGTAGTGACTGTGCACGAGGTCGTAGTAGCCGGGCGGTGCGTGCGCGGCCACCCGCATCATGCCGGCTGCGAAGGCGCAGAGCTGACCCGGCAGGTCCTCCTTGGAGAGGCCCTCATAGGGGCCGGCCGCCACGTGCCGCACGATGACGCCCGGCTCCACCTCGACGACGTCAGGCTGCGAAGCGCTGGTCTTGCGCGTGAACAGGTCGACCGCGACACCCCGGCGGGCGAGCTGGCGGGCCACCTCGAGCACATAGACGTTCATGCCCCCGGCGTCACCGGTGCCGGGTTGGGCCAGCGGCGAGGTGTGCACCGTCACCATCGCGACCCGCTCGGGTCGTGCCGGCACGGGGTCCGCTGTCATGTCCGCAAGTGTGTCACGGCGCTCTCGGGGTGTCGGTCACGGTGACGACCGCGCTCGAGGACCACACGTGGAGCACGATCCGGCCGTCCTGTCGCAGGTCGACGGCCCGCGGCACCCGCACCGGAGCCATGTAGACGTCGGTGCCCAGCAGCCAGGTGAAGGTCGGCTGCTGGACCACGCTCGGGTCCACCCACCAGGCCCTCTTGCGGAGGTTGCGCTCAGGGAGGGCCGGCGCGATCCCCCGCGTTCCGGGGCGGGCGTCGAGGTTGACGTACAGCGCGCTCGATCCCTCCACCGTCACCGACATGTGCACGCGCCCGCTGCTCGTCGTGAACCTCAGCCGCAACGGGCTGCTCCTCACGTCGTCGTGGACGACGCCGGCATACGTCACGGCATTCTCGGTCCGGCTCACGGCGTCGATGCGGGTCTGGTTGAGCGCGGTGCGCACGTGCTCCTGCTGGCCACCGTCGACGTCGCCGACCCACCCCATGACCGCCACCACCGGGGAGCCACCGGTCACCGTGTCGGCCAGGACTGTGGTGCCACGGGCGAGCCGGAACCCCCTGTCGTAGAGGGAGACCGAGAGCCCTTCTCCCAGCGACTGCACGCCCCGCGCGTTCTGGGCGACCTGGAAGAGCCCCGGCTCGACGTCCTGCACGCCGATGTCGTTCGATATCGCAGCGGGCACCCACGAGGACAGACCGAGCACCACCAGCGCCGCCAGGGACACGACGAGCGCGACCATGGAGCGGCTGACCTGCCGCTCCATGCCCCGAACGCGCCACCAGCCCCTCATCGCCCCAGCGTAGGCGGCCTAGGCTGGGCGACGTGGCGCACCAGCGACCGGTCGGGGTCATCACCCGGGGCACGACCAACCCGAACCGGCTCCGTCGGTGCGACCGGTGGCTGGCCGGGCCACAGGGCTGGCGGATCAGGCGGTATGCCGGTGAGCGTCCGGTCGTCGTGGACCTCGGCTACGGCGCCTCCCCCGTCACCGCGGTGGAGCTGCACGATCGTCTCCGGCAGGTCCGCGAGGACGTGCAGGTGGTGGGGATCGAGATCGACCCTGCGCGGGTGGCGGCCGGGAAAGGGCTCGAGCACGAGGGGCTGACGTTCGCCCTGGGGGGTTTCGAGGTGCCGCTGGCGGGCGGGACCAGGCCGGTGCTGGTCCGGGCGTTCAACGTGCTGCGGCAGTATCCCGAGGAGGCTGTGGCTCAGGCCTGGGCGACGACCCGGGCGCGCCTCGCCCCGGACGGGCTGCTCGTCGACGGCACCTGCGACGAGCTCGGGCGTCTCGCGAGCTGGGTCTCGGTGACGCCGGAGGGGCCGACGAGCCTCACCCTGAGCTGGCGGCTGCGTGACCTGGACCGCCCCGGAACCATCGCCGAGAGGCTCCCCAAGGCACTGATTCACCGCAACGTGCCAGGTGAGCCCGTCCACGCGTTCCTTGCGGCCCTGGACGACCTCTGGGCGCGCCAGTCCGCCCACGCGTCCTACGGCGTGCGTCAGCGGTTCATCGCGACGGCAACCGGGATGCGCGAGGCCGGCTGGACGGTGCAGGGCGGCCCGTCACGCTG
>JBDTDY010000115.1:0-2636 GCA_039922835.1 Ornithinibacter sp. | reverse complement strand
AGGGCCGGGTGCTGCCGATGGCTGCCGTGCCCCTGACGATCGAGGCGCAGGTCAGCGGCCTGGACGCCAGTGACCCCGCCGCGCTCCGCCTGGTCAGCGGCCAGTCCCGGGTGGCCGTGACCCCCGGCGACGTCGAGGCCATCCACCTGCTGCCCGCGAACCCGCCCGCCTATCCCGAGTCCGTCGCCGCGATCCGCAGCGCGGACTGGGTCGTGCTGGGGCCGGGCTCGTGGTTCACCTCGGTGATGCCGCACCTGCTGGTGCCCGAGGTGCGGGAGGCACTCGAGGTCACTCGGGCGAGGCGGCTGCTCGTGCTCAACCTGGACTCCGGCTCTGGTGAGACCTCGGGTTTCAGTGCGGGTCGTCACCTGGAGTCCCTGGCTGCCCTCGCCCCCGGCCTGCGCCTCGACGGTGTGCTCGTCGATCCGAGCGTGGTGGATGACGAAGCACCACTGGCGGAGCAGTGCGCCGCGTTCGGGGCCCGGCTGCACGTCGTGCCGGTCGCGAAGCGCGACCATCCGACGGAGCACGATCCGCTGCGCTTCGCCGCTGCGCTGAGGGACGTCCTCACCAGCCCCCGTCCCACCCCCTGAGGCGTGGCATCATGACCGCCATGGCGATGACGGCGAAGGTCAAGGACGAGCTCAGCCGGCATCCGGTCACCAAACCCTGTTGCCGCAAGGCGGAGATCGCCGCGACGCTGAGGTTCGCCGGGGGCCTGCACATCATCGGGGGCCGGATCGTCGTGGAGGCCGAGCTGGACACCGCGAATGCCGCACGGCGCCTGCGCCGGGAGCTCACCGAGGTCTACGGCCACACCCCTGAGGTTCTCGTGCTCGCGGGGGGCGGCCTGCGGCGCGGGAGCCGCTACGTCGTTCGCGTCGTCCAGGACGGGGAGTCCCTGGCCCGGCAGACGGGGCTCATCGACAGCCGCGGCCGGCCGGTGCGGGGCCTGCCGCCCAAGGTCGTGAGCGGGTCCGTCTGCGACGCGGAAGCCGCCTGGCGCGGAGCGTTCATCGCCCACGGCTCGCTCACCGAACCTGGGCGGTCATCGGCGATGGAGGTCACCTGCCCGGGGCCCGAGGCCGCCCTGGCACTGGTCGGTGCGGCGCGTCGGATGGGGATCTCCGCCAAGGCCCGCGAGGTGCGGGGCGTGGACCGCGTGGTGATCCGCGACGGTGACGCGATCGGCGCCATGCTCATCCGGCTGGGCGCCCACGATGCCGTGCTGGCGTGGGAGGACCGCCGGATCCGGCGCGAGGTGCGGGCCACCGCCAACCGGCTCGCCAACTTCGACGATGCCAACCTGCGCCGTTCGGCCCGGGCCGCAGTGGCCGCGGGTGCCCGGGTGGACCGTGCCCTGGAGATCCTCGGTGAGGACATCCCCGACCACCTGCGCGAGGCGGGTGAGCTGCGCCTGCAGCACAAGGAGGCCTCCCTCGAGGAGCTCGGCCAGCTCGCGGTGCCACCGATGACCAAGGATGCCGTGGCGGGCCGGATCAGACGGCTGCTCGCCATGGCGGACAAGCGTGCGAGCGATGAAGGACTGCCGAGCACGGAGGCGGTCCTCACAGCGGACATGCTCGATTCCTGAGCACGCTCACGTCGCAGCGTCAGCGCCCGCCCGCCCGAACCGCGGACCGCGCGCGGGCGATTCTCGAACGGGTCTAGGGTTGTTGGTGGAACCCCGTGCCGCACTCCGTGGCACACCCCACTGAGTGGAAGGCAGCACGCATCGTGACTGTTCGCGTAGGCATCAATGGTTTCGGCCGCATCGGCCGCAACTTCTTCCGGGCCGTTCAGGCCTCCGGCGCCGACATCGAGATCGTGGCCGCAAACGACCTGATGGACAACAAGACCATCGCGCACCTGCTCAAGTACGACTCGGTGCTCGGGGTCTTGCCCGACGAGGTGTCGCACACCGAGGACTCGATCACCGTCGGTGAGAAGACCATCAAGATCTTCGCCGAGAAGAACCCCGCCGACATCGCCTGGGGCGACGTGGGCGTCGACATCGTCATCGAGGCGACGGGCTTCTTCACCGACGCCACCAAGGCCCACGCCCACATCGACGGTGGGGCGAAGAAGGTCATCATCTCGGCGCCGGCATCCAACGAGGACGCGACCTTCGTCATGGGGGTCAACCACGAGGACTACGACCCGGCCACCCAGCACGTCATCTCCAACGCGTCGTGCACGACCAACTGCCTGGCCCCGATGGCCAAGCCGCTCTCCGACGAGCTCGGGATCGTCAAGGGCCTGATGACCACCATCCACGCCTACACCTCGGACCAGAACCTGCTCGACGGCCCGCACCGCGACCTGCGCCGTGCCCGTGCCGCAGCCCTCAACATCATCCCGACGAGCACCGGTGCGGCCAAGGCCATCGGCCTGGTCATGCCCGAGCTCAAGGGCAAGCTCGACGGCTATGCCCTGCGGGTGCCGGTGCCGACAGGCTCGGCGACCGACCTCACCTTCGAAGCGGGTCGCGAGACCACCGTCGAAGAGGTCAACGCGATCGTCAAGGCCGCGGCTGACGGCCCCCTCAAGGGCTACCTGAAGTACACCACCGACCCGATCGTCTCCTCCGACATCGTCACGGACCCGAGCTCGTGCATCTTCGACTCCGGGCTCAC
>JBDTDY010000114.1:0-5662 GCA_039922835.1 Ornithinibacter sp. | reverse complement strand
GACCACGCGTATGCCGTGCCCTACGTCATCGAGGACGAGGACGGTGCGCGCGCGATGGCGCTGATCAACGTCCCCACGGGCGCGGGTGGGCAACCGTTCGTCGTCTCGGGCTCGTTGATCACGATGGACAAGGACGCCTCGAAGACGGTGCGGCTCCAAGACTACGTGCGCTCGCCGCGCAGCCGGGTCGTCTCCGTCACGACCGCCGGCACGCTCAGTGCGTCCCCGGCGGAGAACCTGGCCGTGTCCCTGCCCGACAACAAGACCCTCACCCTGGAGTCGAGCGGCGGCTACGTCGGCCCGGCTGCGGTGATGCTCGAAGTCACCGACCAGACCGAGGTCGACCAGAAGGATTTCGGCACGGCATACGTGTCGATCCCGGTGCAGATCGGGCCCAAGGTGCCCCTGCTGCGCTGCCCCGAGCTCACCGTCACGGTGCTCGCGGGCGGTCTGGACCGCTTCGTCGACATCCCCACCGTGTGCCACGCCTGGCTGCCGGTCGGCATGACCCTCGACGACGTGCGCTTCGAGACCCGCTGGGACATCGAGGCCGACGCGGACCTCACCACCGCGGGCACCGGTGGCCGTCAGGTCACGCTGCACGCGGATGCCGGTGCCAAGAGTTCGCGAGGACGCCTCAAGGTGCGCACCGAGGGGCTGACCGAGCCGGTCACCATCGGGGTGGTCGTCATCGGCAAGGAGCCCGCCGCCATACAGGGCGCCGACGGTGAGAAGGCCGTGGCCGAGAAGGTCTTCCCCCCGCCGAGGGTGCGGCCGATCAGCGTCACCGGCCTGGAGGAGGGGCAGTCGCGCACGGTCGACGTGCGCGCCTACCTGGACTCCCCCTTGGCCAAGCCGATCTGCACGATCACCGGCGCCAGCGTCGAGAGCGGCACCGGCCTGACCGTCACGCGGTCCGGGTGTGCCCTCACGCTCACCGTCGGACCCAAGCCCAGCCCGACCGCGTCCGTCAAGATCACCGTCAGTGACGGGCCCGACCGGTCCGCCGCCGGCCGGGTGTCCGTCACCATGCTGGGCACCCCGTCGGAGCCGCGACAGGTGCGCGCCGTCGCCGACCGCGACGCCGGTGGGCAGGCGCGCGTCTCGTGGCTGCCGCCGACCTACGACGGCGGGTCCACCATCGCGGGCTACGACGTCACCTGGTCCGGCGGGTCATCGGGCACGCTGCGGTGCACCGCGACGCCGTGCACCATCACCGGGCTGACGAACGGCAAGGACTACACCTTCGTGGTCGTGGCGCAGAACGGGGTGGGTGCCGGTGACCCGAGCCAGCCCAGCAACACCGTGCGCCCCGACACCCTGCCCGGTGCGGTCAGTGGGGTGCGGATGACCGCACGCGGCGACGGCCAGCTCTCGATCGCCTGGGTGGCGCCGCGCAACGAGGGCAGCGCCCTGGCGAAGTACGTCGTGCGGCTCATCTCCTCCACCGGCTCGACGGTGAGCCGCGACGTCCCGGCATCCTCCCTCGCCGCCACGATCAACGGCCTGGACAACAACGCCGAGCAGTCCGTGCAGGTGCAGGCCTGGAACGAGCTCGGCGCCGGTCCGTTCGGGCCCGCCGTGACGATGCAGTCCGCGGGCACGCCCCCCGCGCTGGCCAAGCCGAGCATCGCCGCGACCGGCCCCGGGCCGGCCGCCGACTCCGCGACGTTGACCATCTCGTGGGGTCAGGGCCAGCCCAACGGGCCGCCGATCTCCGGCTACACCCTCTACCGCTCGGTCGACGGTGGCGCCTGGGCCCAGATCGCCAAGACCTCCCCGAGCGTGCGCACGGCCCGGGACGTCATCCCGTACGACGGGCGCACGTACGGGTATGCCGCGACCGTCACCAACGGCGCGGGCATCGAGTCACCGCGCGCCAACTCCTCCTCGTTCACCTCCGTCGGCCAGCCGTCGACGCCCACCGTCACCGCGGCCACGCCCGCCCCCGACGGCAGGATCTCGATGACGGTCGGAGTGGGCCAGCCGAGGGCCGGCAGCTTCACCGCGATCCGCTGGTCGGGCGGCGGGCAGTCCGGCACGGTGCCCTGCGGGTGCGCCCCGGGGTCGCAGAAGGTCTTCACTGCGGGCCCGTTCGACACGAGTCCGACCAAGGCCTACACGGTCACGGTGTGGACGGTGAACTCCGGTGGGACCGAGTCCAACCGGGTCAGCGACGGGGCGACTCCCTATCGCGACACGATCCAGCCCTCCGGGTTGTCGAGCAGCCGCAGCGGCACCTCGATCACCTGGAACTGGAACCTCCCGACGAACGGCCGACCGATCACCCAGGTGCAGGTTCGCGGCGCCGTTGACTCGACCTATGGGTCGGCGCGCACGTCGGTGAGCTTCAACGGCCAGGAAGGGCGCACCTACAACCTGGAGGTCAGGGCCTACTCCGCGGCAGGGTGGTCGACGTGGGCCGGGCCCAACGGGCAGTCCATCCCGAATCCGCCACCGGCGATCTCCGGCCCGACCAAGGGCCCGCAGATGGTGGTCGACAACGGCTACGGCTGCACCGCCGACCCGTGCCCACGGGTGGACTTCACGATCAGGGACTTCCCCACCGGTGGAGGCGGGTGGATCGTCACCGTCTTCACCCAAGGTGGTGCCGGCTCCTACTCCTCCTCGATTCCCTTCTACCCCAGCGGCGACGGGTCGGGCAGCAGCACCAACAGGAGCAACTGGGCCAGCACGGGCATCGTCGTGGACGACGGGAACGGGCCGGTCGCCATCCGCCTGTGCCGCAGCGGCACGTGTCACACCTCCCCCTACGTCGGCTGGTGAACCAGCGCGCCATGCCCACCACGAAAGGTTCCCCATGACTGTCACGCCGGACCAGGCCGCCTGGTTCTCCCAGACCTTCTCGGCCATGGTCGCCAACTGCGACAAGGCGGTGCTCGGCAAGGAGCACGTCATCCGCCTGGCCATGACCTGCATGCTCTCCGAGGGCCACCTGCTCCTCGAGGACTTTCCCGGCACGGGCAAGACCCAGCTCGCCCGCGCCATGTCGAGCACGGTGCAGGGCACGAACTCGCGCATCCAGTTCACGCCCGACCTGCTGCCGAGCGATGTCACCGGGGTGACGATCTACGACCCCGGCACCAAGGTCTTCGAGTTCCACAAGGGCCCGATCTTCGCGACCATCGTGCTGGCCGACGAGATCAACCGAGCATCGCCGAAGACGCAGTCCGCTCTGCTCGAGGTGATGGAGGAGGGCAAGGTCACCGTTGACGGGGTGCGGCACGAGGTCGGTGAGCCGTTCATGGTCATCGCCACCCAGAACCCGATCGAGCAGGCCGGCACCTCCCGGCTGCCCGAGGCCCAGCTCGACCGCTTCCTGATGAAGACCTCCCTCGGGTATCCCGACCACGAGGCCACTGTTCGGGTGCTGCGCGAAGCCAGCGTACGGGACCGCACCAAGGGGCTCGAGCCGGTCGTCACCGCGCAGGTCATCACCGACATGGCAGAGCTCGCCGACGACGTGCACGTCGACGACGCGATCCTCGACTACGTCTCGCGACTCGCGGAGGAGACCCGTCGCCACGTGAGCATCCGCCTCGGGCTCTCGGTGCGCGGGTGCCTGGCATTCGTGCGCTGCGCGAAGACCTGGGCGATCAGCCAGGGGCGTGACCACGTCCTTCCCGACGACATCAAGCTGCTCGCCCAGCCGGTCCTCAACCACCGCCTGCTCGCCACTGCCGAGGCCCAGTTCGCGGGAGTCACGGTCGAGCAGGTCATCAGCGCGATCCTGACCGAGGTCACTCCACCCACGGAGCGCATCGCCTCATGACGCAGGGGCCGGAGGACGTCGAGGCGACGACCCGGCGGTCGGATCTCACTCCGCCGCCCGGCCTGTCAGCGACCCCTTCCGGCCCGCTCCCCTCCCACGATGAGGGTGCGCCGGCCCCGCGTCCGGGCGGGAGCCGCCACCCGAGTCGGATGCCGGTGAAGAAGGCCCGGTCACGGTCCTGGGCGAGCCGCATCCCCGGGTTCGCCCCACGCTCGCGCGTTCCGGCGGAGCCGCCGGCACCGCCACTCGGGGCCCAGCCCCCGAGTGGCTCACGATCGGCGCGGCGCAGGGTCGAGACCCGCACCACCACGCTGCCCCGCGTGCAGATCCCCCCGGCGATCACGCAGACCGGTGCCCGGATCCTGGTGCTCACCGGGTCCCGGATCCGACCGCTCGCCGACTCCACGAGGCCGATCTGGCACCCGGTGCTCGATGTGGTGCGCTGGGTCGCGCCGCTGGGGTGGACCGTGCTCGGCGTCGGCGCGCTCTCCTGGTGGCTCACCGCGCGCTATGCGTGGGCGGAGCTCGCCATGGTCGCCATGGCCTGCCTCGTGCTCGTGGCCTGTTGCCTCCTGCTGGCCATCGGTCGCGCCCGGCTGGTGATCCGTTGCGACGTCGAGCCCACGCGCGTCACCGTGGGCGACCCGGCGACGGGCCGGCTCGAGGTCACCAACACCTCGGCCAGGCCGCTGCTGCCCGTGCTGCTCGAGCTCCCGGTGGGCCGCACCGCCGCCCGCTTCACCCTGCCCACCCTGCCCGCGGGGCGCACCTACGAGGAGCTCTTCGTGGTGCCGACCCGGCAGCGGGGTGTCGTGCCGGTCGGGCCGGCGACCACGGTGCACGGCGATCCGTTGGGTCTCGTGCGCCGCACCGTCGCCTGGACCGAGCGCACCGAGCTCTACGTCCACCCGCTGATCGTATCGCTGGAGAGCCTGGGGGCAGGGCTGCTGCGCGACCTGGAGGGTGAGGTGACCCCCGACCTGTCGATGTCCGACCTCGCCTTCCACGCACTGCGCGAGTACCAGCCCGGCGATGACCGCCGATACATCCACTGGCGGTCCTCCGCCAAGCACGACCGGCTCCTCGTGCGCCAGTTCCTCGACACCCGGCGCTCGCACCTCGCCGTCGTGGTCGACACCACGCCGGAGGTGTATGCCGGCGGTGAGGACGGAGTGGAGCTCGGCATCTCCTGCGCAGCCTCGCTGGCCGTGCGTTCGATCCTGGACGAGCAGGACACCACCGTGGTGTGCAACGGCGAGACCGCCTCGCGCACCACCGCCCCGCTGACCCTCGATGCGTTCTCGCGCGCGGAGGTCGGGCCGGTGGACGTGTTCTCCTCCGGGGGAAGGGCCTCGGGTCTGGCTCCCGACGCGAGTGTCGCCGTGCTCGTGACGGGCACCCGGCGCCCCTTCATCCAGGCGCAGCGTGCGCTCTCCCAGTTCGAGCCCGAGGTCGTCAAGGTCGCTCTCGTCGTGGACGACTCGGTGCCGGTCGGGGTGCGCCGGGTCGGCTCCCTCGTCGTCCTGCACGTGCGCGAGCTCACCGACGTGCGCCGGGTGCTGCTGTCCGGAGCCCTGACATGAGCAGCACACCCGTTCACGCCGGGAACGCCCAGCCCGACCGGCCCAGCTTCGCCGACGCCCTGCGCGGTGGGGCGGCTCGCGGCGCGAGGGCCGGCCGCCGCAAGGACCCCGACGCGCCCGGCATCCTGGCGAGCGCGATTCCCTCGCGGGACGCACTCGTGGACGCCGCCTTCTCGGCCGCCCTGGTCGTCATCGCCCTCGTGGGCCTGCGCACCGGCTTCCTCGGCGGCCAGTGGATCGTCGCGGCGGGTGCGCTCGGAAGTGGCGCGGGGAAGCATGCCGTATT
>JBDTDY010000113.1:0-4274 GCA_039922835.1 Ornithinibacter sp. | reverse complement strand
ATCCGGCCGGGGCCATCGCTGCCCTCCTCGACGCCGTCGCATTGCCTCCCGAGTCGCTGTTGGACTACCTCGGGGCCACCTTGGCCGGCGCGCCCGGATGGGCGGCGCACGCGTCGTGGCGTGCCCGTCAGGCCAGCGACACCGGCCCGATCCTCCAACTCCTCGCGCTGCGGATCGCGCACGACGTGTTGTTCACCGGGGCGGCGAACCAGGGCCACGGGCCGCTCGACGTGGCGACGGCACGGCCGCTCGCGTGGCGCGAGAAGGATCGGGTGGAACTGACCGGCGCCCTCCAGGAGACCTGGCAGCGGGCCCTGGAGATCGGCGTCGAGTCCTGGCTCGTCCCCTCGCTGGAGGAGGCGAGCGTGGTGGTGGATCCGCCAGCGGCCGGCCCCGCTGGCCCACGGGAGCGCCCGGTCAGCCAGTCGATCTGGTGCATCGACGTGCGCTCCGAGCGGATTCGTCGCCACCTCGAGGGCTTGGGAGCGCACGAGACCTTCGGGTATGCCGGCTTCTTCGGTGCTGCCGTGCGGCACGTCGATGCGGACGGCAACACCGCCGACCTCTGTCCGGCGCTCATCGAGCCGTCGACCGACGTGCGTGACGCCATCGGGACGCTGCGGTTCCGTCAGGTGCTCCACCGCACCGTCACCGCAGTCAGCCGCCATCCCCTCGGGGCGCTGGTCGTCGCCGAGGGGGGCGGGGTGTTCTCCGCCCTGGGCAGCACGGGCTCGCTCCTGCGCCCTGTAGCGACGCGGCGCCTCATCCGGTCGGCAAGCACGGACCGGCGGCTGCTCGGTGCAGGGACGCACGGCCGCGGAGTGGCGCTGGCGCTCGGCTCGGACCTGTCGGTCGCTCAGCGGGTGGACCTTGCCGCTGCCGCACTGTCGAGCATCGGCCTGGTCGACGACCTCGCTCCCCTGATCCTCGTCTGCGGGCACGGGTCGACGACCGAGAACAACGCGTTCGCCACGGCATACGACTGCGGAGCCTGCGGAGGTCACCAGGGTCAGGTGAACGCCGAGGTCCTCGTCGGCGCGCTCAACGACCCGGAGGTGCGGGCCCACCTCGCTCAGCGCGGGCTGGTGGTCCCCGCGGACACGCTCGCGGTCGCCGCGGTGCACGACACCGCGACGGATGTGGTGCGGCTCGCAGACCCTGGGGCCCACCCGGGTCTCGAGGCGGACCTCCGCCTGGCGGGCCGGCGCGCCGCTGCCGAGCGCGCGGTGCTGCTCCCCACCGGTCGCGCGGCAACCTCCCGACGCACAGCCGTCGAGCGGGCGTCGGACTGGTCGGAGCCCACCCCGGAATGGGGCCTGGCTGGTAACGCCGCCCTGGTCATCGGCCCGCGAGAGCTCACGGCCGGTCGGTCGCTGGACGGGCGGGTGTTCCTGCACTCCTACGACCGGGCCACCGACCCGCGCGGGGTCGTGCTCGAGCAGCTGCTCACCGCCCCGTTGGTGGTGGCGCAGTGGATCAACGCGCAATACCTCTTCTCCGCGCTTGCCCCCGATGTCTTCGGCGCCGGGGACAAGACGACCCACAACGTCGTCGGCGATGTCGGCGTGATCACCGGCGCCCACGGTGACCTGCGGCTCGGCCTTCCGTGGCAGGCGCTGTTCCGCTGCCCGCCGAAGAGTGCTCAGGGAGCCGATGACCTCATGCACGAGCCGGTGCGACTCACCGTGGTGCTGGATGCCGACCCGGATGCCGTTGCGCGTGTCGTCGCCCGCCACAGCGGGCTGGTGAACCTCGTCGCCAACGAGTGGATCAGCCTGCTCTGCCTGGATCGTGGCGCCGCCCTCAAGCTCGGCCGGGACCTGCGCTGGCAGCCGTGGCGGCACCCCACCGCCCGACCGCAGGGGTCCCTCGCCTCAGCCGGTGTCCGACGTTCGGCCCAGGTTCTGCAGGCCGAGGTCGAGGAGGAGCTCGGGGCGAGCGTCGGCAGCACCGACGGCATCGATGAGCTCGTGGGCCGTGAGGGGGCGGGGCCCGGTCTCGATCGGCTGCAGCACCTCGATCTCGTCGGCGACGACCTCGAGGTCGTGCATCTTCCGGGCCGTGACCAGCACTCGTGACTCCAGGGCGCCGACCATCGCGTTGTAGGCCTCGACGCTGGACTGGAGGCTGCGCCCGACCTTGGCCGTGTGGGCGCCGAGCGTGCCGAGCCGGCGATACAGCTCGCGGCCGAGGGCCATGAGCTCACGAGCACTCTGGGACAGCGCGTCCTGTTGCCAGGTGAACGCCACCGTGCGCAGCAGTGCCATCAGTGAGCCGGGGCCGACGAGGACGACGCGTTGGGCCAGGGCCCGCTCGTGCAGCCCCGGGTGGGCCGCCAAGGCGGCGCCGAGCATGGCATCGCTCGGCACGAAGCAGATCACCATCTCCGGCGTCTGGTGGAACGCGGTCCAGTACTCCTTCGCCGCCAGCGCAGAGACGTGACCGGTGAGGGACGTCCCGTGCTCTCGCAGCAGCGCCTCGCGTTCGCCCACGTCCAGGTTCTCGGCCTGCGCGTCGAGGAAGGAGGTCATCGGGGCCTTGGCGTCGATCACCAGCACCTTGTCGCCGGGCAGGCGGACCAGCACGTCGGGGCGAACCCCGCGCCCGAGGGTGCTGACGGCGTTCACCTGTTCGTCGAAGTCGCACCGCGAGAGCATGCCCGCAGCTTCGAGCACCCGTCGGAGCTGCACCTCGCCCCAGGCGCCGCGCACCGTGGAGGAGCGCAGCGACCCCGCGAGCGATGCGGTCTGCTGCCCGAGGTGCTGGGTCTCACCCTCCACCCGGGCAAGCAGCGCGCGAAGCGAGCCGAACTGCTCCATCCGGTCGCGCTCGAGCGTGCCGACCTGCGCCTCCACCCGGCCGAGCGCGTCGCGCAACGGCGCGAGCAGGGCGGCGGTCTCCAGGTCCTCTGCGAGCGAGGTCTCCAGGTCGATGACCCGGTCTCGCAGCAGGTCACGCTCGGCGAGCACGCCGGCCGAGCGTGCGGCATAGACCAGACGTGCCACGACCACCGCTGCCCCGACACCGAGCACCACCCCGACGACACCCCAGACCCATGCGCTCATGGAGCGGAGCCTGCCACCAGCCACCGACAGAGCGGGGGAGGCGGATAGCCTTCGGTGATGGCGCCACGCGAGGAGACCGAGCAGGATCGGCGTCGGCGCATCGCCATCCTCAACGCCCGCCTCCCCAAGAAGCGGAACATCGCCCAGGGCGTGCTGCGCGACCCGGCGGGGCGCGTGCTGCTCTGCGAGCTGAGCTACAAGCTGGAGTGGGACCTGCCCGGCGGGGTGGTCGACCCGGGGGAGTCACCAGCCACCTGCGTGGTGCGCGAGGTGCGCGAGGAGCTCGGCATCGAGGTCACCGCCGGCCGACTCATCGCAGTCAACTGGCTACCCCCCTGGCGCGGTTGGGACGACGCCCACCTCTTCCTCTTCGACCTCGGCGTGCACGAGACCGGCGAGCTCGACCCAGCCCTCTTCCTGCGCCGAGAGATCGCCGACGTCCACTGGTGCACGGTCGAGGAAGCAGCGGTCCACGTCGCTCCCTACACGGCACGGATGCTGGAGGTCACCGCGGACGGCGCGCACACGGCATACCTCGAGAACAGTGACCCACCGCAGACTCACGGGTGACGGAGTGAGCGGCAGGTGCAGGTCGGTGCGCTACCACCTGGCGCCGCCACGAGGGTGGCTCAACGACCCCAACGGCATGGTCCGGCACGAGGGTCGGTGGCACGTCTTCTACCAGCACAATCCCCACGCGCCGGTGCACGCGACCATCGGCTGGGGCCATGCGAGCAGCGCAGACCTGCTCACCTGGCGCCACCACCAGATGGCCTTCGGGCCGACCCCCGGTGGGCCCGATGCCCACGGCTGCTGGTCCGGCACCTTCCTCCCGGGGGCGGGAGCGCCCGCCGTGGTCTACTCCGGCATCGCCGACGAGACGCTGGTGAGCACGGTCTGCCTGCGCTGGGGGTCACCCGACCTCGAGACGTGGGGCGAGCCGGTCGTCGTCGCCACCACCCCGGCGACCGATGGCATCAGGGTCATGCGCGACCCCTTCGTCTTCTCATGGTCGGGGAGGAGGTATGCCGTGCTGGGCGCCGGTCTCGAGGACGGGACACCAGCGGTGCTCCTGTTCGACTGCCAGGACCCTCTCGCCTGGCGGTACCTCGGCATCTGGCTCACCTCTCGATCCCCCGCGCTGGTGGGGATGCCCGTCGCCGACATCTGGGAGTGCCCCCAGGTGCTCGACCTTGCCGGTGGTTCTCT
>JBDTDY010000112.1:0-2692 GCA_039922835.1 Ornithinibacter sp. | reverse complement strand
AGATGCCGAGGGGAATCGTGATGTCCAGGCCGTGGACGACGTCGTGCGTCAGCGCGCCCCTCAGCCCACCTCCGGGCGGCTTCCACGGATGGTTCTCGTTCAAGACCCAGCCGTCGAGCAGGGTGTGGATCGGCGCATGGGCGTCCCGGCGGGCGACGACATCTGACATCCGTGTGAAGCGTCCGTGGCAGCGGATCATCTCGGCGAGCAACTGTGGGGCTCGGTATCGGAAGGGCATGCTCAGGTGTGCGACGACCTCGCGCACCCGCCAGCCTTCGCACAATGACTGGTTGTCCCAGTCGGCCTCGGACAGGTCGGTCAAGACCTCAGAAAACGCCTGCCGCGTGTCTCTGATCGTCTGCCCGAGGTCGCCCATCACCCCTGCGTCCGGACCAACGTCGCCAGGTGGACGGCGAAGCGGTCGAGGGAGGTCAGGAAGCCAGCCTGCGCCCGCGGGTCGAGGAGCTGCTCAGGAACGTTGGCCTGCTCGATGTCGACCCGGGTGCGGTTGTCGCCGAGGTCGGTGAAGATCACGGTGACAGCCATTGCGGAATGTCCCTCGAGCCACGACAGCCGTTCGGGCGCGACAACCTCGAGGTAGGTGGCGCTGGTGGGATAGCTGGTGCCGTCGGACTCGTTGACCATCACGGTCACGAAGGACCCGCCAGGACGGGCGTCGACGCTGATGTGTTCCAGCGGAGTATGGGTCCCGATGGGGCCCCAGAAGTGCGTCAGGTGTTCGGGCTCGATCATGCAGGCGAAGACCAGCTCCCGAGGGGCGTCGAAGACGCGTGAGAACTTCAGGACGTGATCAGGCATCGGCTTCTCCGTTCGGGTGTCCCTGGAGGGCGCGTAGGTGGTCATCGAGCTGGTCGAAGCGCTGCGACCAGATGAGCCGGTTGGCCTCGATCCAGTCCTGGGCTGCGTCCAGCTGTTCGCGCTGGAGGTGACAGGGGCGGAACTGTGCCTGGCGGGTGCGGGTGATCAGACCGCAGCGCTCGAGCACCTTCAGATGTTTGGAAATCCCGGGAAGGCTCAACTCGAAAGGCTCGGCCAACTCGTTCACCGTCGCGTCGCCAGCCGCCAGCCGCGCCACGATCGCCCGACGGGTCGGATCAGCAAGTGCGGCAAACGTGGCGTCCAGCCCCGGCCCAGATGGTGCTCTCACGATGTGCTCGAAGATGAGGTCATCCCGCTATTTCACCAGATGGCTATATAACTGTCAAGTTACATACCCATCTTGTGCGTGGGAGTCCCGAAGGGGTCAGCCGATGGCGGCGTGCAGGAGCGGGTCGACCGCGACCGCGAGGAAGACCACCGTGACGTAGGTGATCGAGTAGTGGAACAGGCGCATCGGCTTCAGCGCCGTGCCCGTCGATCCAGACTTCGCGGCTCGGAGCAGACGGTGCGCCTCGAGGAGGAACACCACTCCCGAGACGAGTGCCGTCACGGCGTACACCCATCCCATGTCGGCCACTGGAACCAGGACGAGCGAGGTCACCACCATGACCCAGGAGTAGGCCACGATCTGACGGCCCACGGCCACAGGGCCCTTCTCCACCGGCAGCATGGGAACCGCGGCACTGGAGTAGTCCTCGCGGAAGGCCATCGACAGCGGCCAGTAGTGAGGTGGGGTCCAGAAGAAGATCACCAGGAACAACACGAATGCCGGCCACGCCACCGTGCCGGTGACGGCGGACCAGCCGATGAGGGTCGGCATGCACCCCGCGATGCCACCCCAGACGATGTTCTGGGACGTGCGTCGCTTGAGGATCATCGTGTAGCCCACCGCATAGAGCGCGATGGCCACGAGGGAGAGCGCCGCCGAGACCAGGTTGACCATGAGGGCGAACCACAGCGTCGAGACCACCGTCAGGGTCCAGGCCAGGGTCAGCCCGGCCCGGGGTGAGATCTCGCCGGTCACCATGGGGCGGTTGCTCGTGCGGTGCATGAGCTCGTCGATGTCGCGGTCGTAGACGGAGTTGAAGGTGTTGGCGCCCCCGGCGCTGAGGATGCCACCGACCAGCGTCACGAGGACGAGCCAGAGCGAGGGCACCCCGCGCTGGGCGAGGAACATCACCGGGACCGTGGTGACGAGCAACAGTTCGATGATCCGCGGCTTGGTCAGCGCGACGTAGGCGGCGACCCTGTTCCGGGTGCCGTGAGCGGCAGCGCTGGCTGCTGCGGTCGTGACCGGGATGGTTGCCACGTCGTCCTTCGGGGTAGGCCTGTGGGGTGCCTCAGATTCTACCCGGGACGGCACGTCCTCCCCCAACCGGTGGGGTACCTGCAGCACTAGGGTGGACGAGAGTTCGCCCCTGTGCAGGACCCCCACGAGAGAGGCTTCAGGTGAGCACCACCACCACACGTCAGAAGAAGGCCACCACCGAGCGGTCGACGGACCTCGCGCGGCCGGTCGCGCGCAAGGCCGGCTGGAACGACCTCGACGTCCGAGCTGTCGACACGGCGCGGCTGCTGGCGGCCGACGCGGTCCAGCGGGTCGGCAACGGCCACCCTGGCACCGCCATGAGCCTTGCACCGGCGGCCTACCTGCTCTACCAGAACGTCATGACCCACGACCCCTCCGACCCCGCCTGGCTGGGTCGTGACCGGTTCGTGCTCTCCTGCGGTCACTCCTCGCTCACGCAGTACGTCCAGCTCTTCCTCTCCGGTTACGGCCTGGAGCTGAAGG
>JBDTDY010000111.1:0-6360 GCA_039922835.1 Ornithinibacter sp. | reverse complement strand
CAGCACGGCCCGCACCTTCTCTGCAACCAGCGGCACCCGCAGCACGGACTCGGTGTACGCGGTTGACGCGTAGAGCCCGAGGAAGCGGCGCTCACCCACCACGGCGCCCTGGGCGTCGTAGGCCTTGACCCCGACGTAGTCGAGGTGGATGACCCGGTGGACGGTCGACTTCGAGTTGGCCTTCGTGAGCACCAGCACGTTGGACTCATGGGCCTTCTCGGAGGCCTGGGCGGTGAGGTAGTCGGGCTCTGCTTCCGCTTGCGGGTCGGAGCGGAGCAGTCCGAGACCGGAGCCGACGACGGGCTCGATGACCTCGCCTCCCTCGAGCTGGCGCAGGGTGTAGTCGCGGTAGCCGAGGAAGGTGAAGTGGTTGTCCGCCATCCACCGGAGGAAGTTCGTGGAGGAGGTGACCTCGGCGGGGTCGATGCCCTTCGGTGGTGACCCCTCGAGCTCAGCCGCGAGGACGAGGCACTTGCTGCGCATCTTGGGCCAGTCCTCCACCGCCTGGCGCACGTCCTCCAGGACCTGACGGACCATCGCCTCGAACTCCGCACGGCGCTGCTCATCACCCTGACGGTCGATCGAGAGGGTCATCCACGACTCGGCGAGGTCGTTGAGGTCCCCTCCCTTGGAGGCACTGCTGACGTCACGTGCGGCGATGCCCTGGAGCACCCCCATGGCGTCGCGGCTCACGACGAGCTGCGGGTGGACGACGAGGTGGATGTCGACGCCCGCCTCGACGAGGGACCCGGTCACGGAGTCGACGAGGAAGGGCATGTCGTCGGTGACGATCTGGATGATCGTGCGGGCGTTGGTCCACCCGTCGGTCTCCGTGCTGGGGTTGTAGACGCGCACGTTGGAGACCCCGGGCGGGCGAGTACGCGCCAGCTCGAGGTGACTGCGGGCGGCGCCGGCGTAGATGTCGGGGTCTCGCGAGGTCAGCTCGTCGATGGGGACGTGCTTGAAGTACCGGTGGACGAAGTCGGCTGCACCACCCTCGAGACCGGCGTCGGCACACACCGACGCGATCGAGGCGAGGATGTCCTCGCGGGTGCTGGCCTGGGGCTTCGACATGGGGTTGTGGAACTCCTTGGTCGCGAGTCACCGGTGCGGTGGGACACCTCGTCGTGTCCACGACCGAGCCTAGCCACCCGGGCGCGGCGGCGACCACCTGCGCCCCTGCGGAGATGTCCGGGCACCCGGCGCGATGTCACTCAAGGACGACGTCGAGCGTGCGCACGCTCGGGTCCGCGGCGTAGGCGATCCTGCTGCCGGCGGCTCGCGCGGCCAGGAGCGCGTCGACCGACTCCACGGTGACCTCCTCCCCCGGCGCCAGGACCGGGATGCCGGGTGGGTACGGCGCCACGAGCTCGGCGCTGACCCGCCCGATGGCCCGCTCCACGGGCACCCGCTCGCGCGCCGCGAAGAACGCGTCCCGCGGCGACATCACCGTCGCAGGCTGCACCGCCCACACCCCCGACGTCACGACGGGGCGGGCCGGGCCACGGTGGCGTTCCACGCTCTCGGCCAGGGCCATCGCGAGCGCCTCGAGGCTCTCCCGGGTGTCGGCGACCGTCACCATCGCCACCACGGTGTCCCGGTCTGCCATCTCCACCGGCATCCGGGCGTGGAGCAGGTCGGACTCCACGGCGTTCCCGTCCGCCCCGGTGCCCGGAAGCACCAGGACCAGTCGGGTGGGGTCGACCCCGGGGCCGTCCAGGACCACCAAGCCGGGGATGCGACCCAGTCGCGCGCGGAGCCCCGCGACCGCCTCGATGACGGGGCCGAGCAGAGCCGCGCCGTCACGCTCCATCAGCGCACGTGCGGCATCGATGCTCGCCAGGATCGCCCCGGACGGGCTGGTCGTCGCCGTGGCCTCGATGGCAGCCTCGAACCGCGCCCGGCTGATCCGCTCGGTGCGCGCGAGCACCAGGGCACCCTGGGAGATCGAGGGCAGCGTCTTGTGGGCGCTGGTGACCAGCGCGTCGGCGCCTGCAGCCAGGGCGTGCGGCGGCAGTGCGGGGTGGAAGCCCAGGTGCGCGCCCCACGCCGCGTCGACGACCAGCGGCACGTCGTGGGCGTGCGCGACGTCGGCCAGCGCCGCGACGTCACCGATCGTGCCGACGTAGGACGGCTCGCCGACGAAGACCGCCACCGCGTCAGGCGCCGCAGCGAACGCCGCCTCCACGGACTGCGCGCTGACGCCGGTGGGCAGCCCGTGAGCGGGGTCGACGTCCGGGCGCACCCAGATCGGGTCGAGCCCTGCCAGTGCGAGCCCGAGCAACAGCGACCGGTGCAGGGTGCGTGAGACCACGACGCTGTCACCGGGGCGACCCACGGCCAGGGCCAGCGCCTGGTTCCCGTGGGTCGAGCCGCCGACGGAGAAGCGGGCCAGGTCGGCACCCCACAGCCTCGCTGCCCGCGCTTCCGCCTGCGCCACCACACCCCGGCTGAGCTTCATCGTGTCCAGGCCCGCATAGAGCGGCACGTCGCCGGCCACCACGTCCCCCACGAGGTCGCGGCGCTGCTTGTGCCCGGGGATCGTGAAGGGGGTGGGGTCCTCCTCCTGGAAGCGAAGCCAGGCGTCGAGCAGCGGGGCGTCGCCACGCAGCGCCCTGGGGTCAGTGGGCATGCTCGGTGACCCACTCCCGAACAGCAGTGGTGAGGGCGACGGCATACCGCTGCACCTGCCCCAGGTCGACCCACTCGTCGGCGGCGTGCAGCCCACCACCGGCCGGTCCGCAGACCAGGGCTGGGATGCCGGCGCCCTGCCAGAGCGGGGCCTCCATCCAGTAGGGCGCGTGGAACGGCTCGGTGGGTGCGACCTCGCCCAGCGCTGCCGTGAGCCGGGCGCCCAGGGTCGCGGCGGGGCCGACGTCGTCGAGGCGCCAGGCCTCGCGGGAGACGAGCAGGCGGGCAGTTGCGTCGACGGTCGGGTCGACGGCTCGCATCTCGGTGAGGAGTTCCTGCACCTCGGTGAGCGCCGCGTCGGCAGGCTCACACGGCACGGTGCGTCGCTCGATGACGGCCCGGGCGCTGCGCGCGAGCACGAAGAGCGACTCGCCACCCTCCGCCACCGTGGCCATGAGCGACCCTCCGCCCGAGGCGATTTCGCGACCTCGAGCTTCAACCGCCGCGAGGAGCCGCCCCAAATGAGCGACGGCGTTGACCCCCTGCTCTGGCTGGGAGGAGTGCGCCGAGTGGCCGGCGAGCACCACCTCCACCACGGCGTAGCCGCGCAGCGACCGGGCGAGCGCGAGCCAGGTCGGCTCGCCCACCACGGCCACATCGGGGCGCACACCGAGGCCCGGGAGTGCGGCGATCACCGCTTCGGTGCCGATGCTGAGGTCCTCCTCGTCGGCGACGAGTGCGAGGACGACGCGCCCCGTCAGCTCGGTGCGTGCGAGCTCCTCGGCAGCAGCGACCATCGCGGCGACCCCGCCCTTCATGTCGCAGGCGCCGCGGCCCAGCAGACGGTCACCCTCGACACGGGCGGCGAAGGGCTCGCTCATCCCGTTGGTGCCCACGGTGTCGAGGTGACCCGTGAGCACGACGGTGGGCCCGCCCTGGCTCGTGGGGGAATGCGGCGGGATCGCAAGGAGGCTCGGCCGGTCGGGGTGGCCGTCGGGAACGATGACCTCGGTGGTGAAACCGGCGGCGTCGAGGCGGGCTCGCAGGTGCTGCACGATCTGCGGCTCCCCCGCCGCCCCCGGGACGAGACCCGGGTTGACCGAGTCGATGGCGACGAGCTCGACGGCCAGCGCGGTCGCCGAGTCCCCGATGGGGTCATCTGCCGGCTGCTCGTCACTCACGCGGTCGACGATAGCGCCCGACTCGGGTGCGCAAACGGTCGCGGTGGCAACCGATTCGGCGTGCGGCTGCGGGCACTTGAGCGCTGTGGGTAACCTCGCGGGCCGGCTGTGGGTAACCTCGCGGGCCGGCTGCGCGCACGCCCTAGAGTGGCGGGGTGACCCTTGGTGCCGACCCCGTTCTCGCTCGGGCCCTGGTCTCTCAGCTCGACGCCATGCGCGCCACCGTGCTCGCGGGGGAGGACGACGTGCTGGCCTGTCTCGTCGTCACCGGTGAGCCCCGACCACAGCGCGTGCTCGATGACTGGCTCGACCAGGTGACCGACACGCTGCGCGCCATCGGCGAGACCGCGTCCGACCTCACCCCGAGCGTGAACCGTTGGGGCGATGGCCCGCGCTCAGACGGGTCGCACGCGCGACGGGGGCGCACGGACGCCGGGTCGAGTCAGGTCGAGCGCACCGGAAACTCGGCGGATGCCGGGGTGCAGCCATGAGCACCGTGCCCGGCGACCCGGCATCCCTCTCCGCGTGTGCCGGCACGGTGCGCCGGGTGGGCGCCGAGCTCAGGGTGGGGGCGGACGGCATCCGGGCCACTGGCGATGCGCTGGGAGCGCAGTGGCAGGGTCGGACCTCGGCCCGGGTGCGGAAGCGGACCGCGGCGCTCGGGGCGGCGAGCGACACCACCGCGGAGCAGCTGGATCGCGTCGGCGTCGTGCTGCAGGACCACGCGAGCGAGCTCGCCGACCTCGTCGCCCGGGCTCGGATGATCGGTGAGCGGGCCGTCGCGGCTGGGTTGGAGGTGTGCGAGGGGCGGGTGGTCGTCGCGTTCGGGGTCACCGGCACCGCCGACCCGCAGCGGGCGAGCGTGCAGGAGGCGACGCGGGCGCGGCTCCAGGGCGACCTCGACCTCGTGCTCGCGCAGCACCGGCGACGCCGCGACTGGGTGCTCGAGGTGCTCCGGGAGTCGAGCATCGCGCTCGAGCAGGTCTCGCACGGCCTGCGCCAGGGGTGAGAGGATCGCGGCACCGATGACCCGAGAGAGGACGCGACCGTGCGACTGACCACGCGTGAGGAGCTGGCGGGGACCCCCGAGGAGGTCTACGCCCTGCTGAGCGACCAGGCCTTCCAGGAGGCCAAGTGCGAGGCCACGACCGTGGGCGGACCGCACTCGGCGACGATCGGTGGCAGCCGCGCGGGGGCCCGGGTCACGACGCAGCGCGAGCTGCCCACCGACGACCTGCCGAGCGTGGCGCGCTCCTTCGTCGGCGAGAAGCTGACGATCATCGAGATCCTCGACTGGGCCGGCCCCGCGGCGGACGGCTCGCGCGAGGCCGTCATCGACCTGCACGTCAAGGGCGCGCCGCTCACGCTCAAGGGCACGGTGCGGCTGGAGCCCTCGGGGGCCGGCACCATCGAGTCCCTCGATGCCGAGCTCAAGGCCAACGTGCCGTTCATCGGCGCCCGGATCGAGCAGGCCGCGGCCGGGCCGATCCGCACCGCGATCGACATCGAGATCGCCCTGCTCCGCGAGTGGCTCGCCCGCTGACCTCGCCGTTCTCCCACCCGCCGCTCACCCCTCGACCTCCCCCCGCCGCTCACCCCTCGACCTCCCCCACAGACACCCGACTTATTGCGATCCACCCACGTTCTGGCCCCGTTTCCGGGGCGCCGAACGTGGGTGGATCGCAATAAGTCGAGCAGGGTCGGGTCAGCCCATGTGGGGATAGGTGTGGCTCGTCGGCGGGACGAAGGTCTCCTTGATCGAGCGGGTCGAGGTCCAGCGCATCAGGTTGGCTGCCGAGCCGGCCTTGTCGTTGGTGCCCGACGCGCGCCCGCCACCGAAGGGCTGCTGGCCGACCACCGCTCCGGTGGGCTTGTCGTTGATGTAGAAGTTGCCCGCCGCGAAGCGCAACCGGTGCATCGCGTCGGCGATCGCCCCGCGGTCCTGGGCGATGATCGCGCCGGTGAGCGCGTAGGGGGCGAAGGACTCCATCTGGTCGAGCATCGAGGAGTACTGCCGGTCGGGGTAGACGTGCACCGCGAGGATCGGCCCGAAGTACTCCGTGGAGAACATCTCGTCGGTGGGGTCGCTGCTCTCGACGACGGTCGGGCGCACGAAGTAGCCCTCGGAATCGTCGTAGGTGCCGCCGGCGACGACGTCGAGGTGGCTCGTCGCGTGCGCCCGGTCGATGGCGGCCTTGTGCTTGGCGAACGCCCGCTCGTCGATGACGGCGCCCATGAAGTTGGACAGGTCGGTGACGTCGCCCATCGGGATGCCGTCGGTGAGGGTGGCGAGGTCGCCCTTGATCTGCTTCCACAGCGACCGCGGCACGTAGGCCCGCGAGGCCGCCGAGCACTTCTGGCCCTGGTACTCGAACGCCCCGCGGATCATCGCAGTGCGCAGCACGTCGGGGTCGGCGCTGGGGTGCGCGACGATGAAGTCCTTGCCACCGGTCTCGCCGACGATCCGCGGGTAGTGCTTGTAGCCCGTGAGGTTCTCACCGATCTGCCGCCAGAGGCCCTGGAACACCGGCGTCGAACCGGTGAAGTG
>JBDTDY010000110.1:0-4446 GCA_039922835.1 Ornithinibacter sp. | reverse complement strand
GCGAGCGCAAGGACGTGCTGCTCATCGACGTCACCCCGTTGAGTCTCGGCATCGAGACCAAGGGTGGTCTGATGACCAGGCTCATCGAGCGCAACACCGCCATCCCGACCAAGCGCAGCGAGGTCTTCTCCACGGCCGAGGACAACCAGCCGTCGGTGCTCATCCAGGTCTTCCAGGGCGAGCGCGAGATCGCGCAGCAGAACAAGCCGCTCGGCACCTTCGAGCTCTCCGGCATCGCGCCGGCTCCTCGTGGGGTGCCGCAGGTCGAGGTGACCTTCGACATCGACGCCAACGGCATCGTGCACGTCACCGCGAAGGACCGGGGCACCGGCAAGGAGCAGAAGATCACCATCTCCGGCGGGTCCGCCCTGTCGAAGGAGGAGATCGAGCGCATGGTCAAGGACGCCGAGGCCCACGCCGAGGAGGACGCCAAGCGCCGCAAGGAGACCGAGACCCGCAACATGGGCGAGTCCCTCGTGTTCTCCACCGAGAAGTTCCTCTCCGAGAGCGGTGACAAGGTCTCCGACGAGCACCGCGCGCCGGTCGACGAGGCGTTGGCCGCCCTCAAGGAGGCCATCAAGCCCGAGTCCGAGCTCTCCGCCGACGACGTCCAGGCCAAGATCGACGACCTGAACGCGAAGTCCCAGGAGATGGGTGCGGCGATGTATGCCGCGGCAGCGGAGCAGGGCGAGTCCGGCGACGTGCCCGGTGCGGAGTCCACCGACGGCGGCCAGCCCACCGATGACGCGGGTGACGACGACGTCGTCGACGCCGAGGTCGTCGAGGACGACGAGGAGAACAAGTGACCGACCCCGGTATGCCGCACGAGGAGTTCGCGTCCGAGGAGGCGGCCGCCATGGCCGGCTCCGACGGCGCGGGTGACGACGCGATCAACACCGAGTCCGTCAACGACGGCGAGGAGGTGGCTCCGGCACCTGCCGGGGCCACCCCCGCCGGGGCCACCCGCGCCGGGGCCACGGAGGCCGACGAGATCGACGCGACCGGCGACGCGGAGGACGGCGCACCGGCATACGGAGCGGACCCGACCGGCGGTCAACCTCATCCGGACACGATGCTGGCAGCCGAGCGACTCTCGGACCTCCAGCGACTCCAGGCCGAATACGTCAACTACAAGCGTCGGGTCGACCGGGACCGGGCGCTGATGCAGGAGCGCGCGGTCCACGACGTCCTCGAGTCGGTGCTCCCGGTGCTCGACGACATCCAGGCTGCGCGTGAGCACGGCGAGCTCACGGGTCCGTTCGCGGCGATCGCGGACAAGCTCGAGGGAACGCTGGGCAAGTACGGGCTGGCGCGCTTCGGTGCCAAGGGCGAGGAGTTCGACCCGATGCACCACGAGGCGCTGATGCACACGCCGTGGCCGAGTGAGGATGCGGAGCTGCCGGTCGGTGCCAGCGCCACGACCGTCGTGCTGGTGCTCCAGCCCGGCTACCGTGCCGGTGAGAAGGTGCTGCGGCCCGCTCGGGTCTCGGTCGCCGACCCGGACTGACCCTGACCCACCCCCCGATTTCCCCCACTTCGTCTGTCGGAATGTCGTGACACGCCGCGGATGCGGCGCGAAACCGACGATCTGACAGACGAAGTCGGGGAGGGTGCTCGAGAGACATGAGACTGAGAGGAGGTGCCCATGGCCAGCCAGGACTGGTTCGAGAAGGACTTCTACGCGATCCTCGGCGTCCCCAAGGACGCTGATCCCGCGGCGATCAAGAAGGCCTACCGCAAGCTCGCCCGCAAGCACCACCCCGACCAGAACGCCGGTGACCCCAGGTCCGAGCAGCGGTTCAAGGACGTGGGCGAGGCCCACGCGGTGCTTGCTGACCCCAAGCAGCGCGAGGAGTACGACGCCATCCGCCAGATGGCCGGCGGTGGCGCGCGCTTCCAGGCCGGCGGTCCCGGCGGCGGCGGCGGTTTCGAGGACGTGTTCAGCGCCTTCGGCGGAGGAGGGGGCGGAGGCGGTGGGCAGCGCGTTCGCTTCAACACCGGAGGTGCCGGTGGCCAGCCCGACCTCGACGACATGCTCTCCCAGATGTTCGGTGGCGGCGCGAGCACGGGACGGCGGGGTGGTGGCGACCCGTTCTCCGGGTTCGGGGCTCCTCGGGGACCTCGTCCCGGGGCGGATCTCCAGGCACGCACCTCACTGACCTTTCGCGACGCGGTGCAGGGTTCCACCGTCACGCTGTCCACCGCCGAGGGGCGTCGGATCACGACGAAGATCCCCGCCGGGGTCAAGGACGGGCAGAAGATCCGGTTGCGCGGCAAGGGAGCTGATGGTGATCCGGGCGCTCCGAAGGGTGACCTCATCCTCACGGTGACCGTGGAGAAGCACCCCGTCTTCGGCCGGGACGGCAACCACCTGACCGTGGACCTACCGGTCACCTTCGCCGAAGCAGCCCTGGGCGCCACCGTGTCGGTGCCGACCCTCGACGGAACCGCGGTGCGCGTCAAGGTCGCGCCGGGCACCCCCAGTGGTCGGGTGCTCCGGGTGAAGGGTCGGGGCGTCGCCGGGCGGGGCGGCGCGACGGGCGACCTGCTCGCCCGGGTGAGCGTCGTCGTGCCGCAGCGACTCACCGAGACTGCGCGGGAGGCGGTCGAGGCGCTGCGTGCGGAGGAGGCCGACGTGGATCCCCGCGCTGCCCTCTTCGATCAGGCATCGAGCTAGGGAGGTCGCGATGGCAGCCCCGGTCTACTCCTTCTCCTCCGATGACGAGACCCCCGTGTTCGTCATCTCCGTTGCCGCCGAGCTGGCAGGCATGCACGCCCAGACGCTCCGGCAGTACGACCGTCTCGGACTCGTCACCCCCTCGCGCACCCGCGGTGGTGGACGCCGCTACTCCCAGCGCGACGTGGGGCTGCTCCGTGAGGTGCAACGGCTCTCCCAGGAGGAAGGGGTCTCCCTTGCCGGCGTCGCCCGGATCCTCGAGCTCGAGGCCGAGGTGAGCACCCTCAGGTCCCGCCTTCTGCACCTTCAGGCCGAGCTGGACACGACGCGGGCCGCGACCGGGCAGGGAGCACGGGTCTTCTCGGTGTCACCCGCCGGCGACGTGTATGCCGTGCGCTGGGGTGAGCGGCCACGGCATCCGGGGTCCAAGGCCGTGGTGCTCTGGAGCGAGCGACACCACTGACGGCAGGGAGTGCAGCGGACCGGCGTCAGGTGGCGCGGCGGCTGTGCACCCGGGACGCGGCGAGGAGCACGACGACGGCCGCCACCACTGCCGCGATGGCGACAGTGCCGGATTCGGGCGCGTCGAAGGCTCGCCCGTAGGCGATCCAGAGCAGCCCCCACGCCATGGCCGCTGCGACGGCCCACCGCCCCCCGAGGTGGCTCGCGAACATCATGCCGAGGCTCGCGGCGACCGCGAGCACCACGACGGCGAGCAGCACGGCGATGAGGTTCGGTGGCTGGATGCCACTCTCGATGAGCGCCGTCGTGACGTTCGCGCACGCCGCGACCGCCACCCAGCCGAGGTAGAGCCCGAACGTGCCGTCGACGATGACCGACTCCGCCCGCCCGTAGGACTGGTGCCGGGTGAGCCGCTCCACGAGCAGCCCGAGCGTCACAGCGAGCGCCAGGATCACCGCGACACTCGCCCACAACCACCCCTGCTGGGTCACGAGCAGCCACGCCGCGTTGAGCACCATCGAGAGTGAGACGAGCCACCCGATCGCCCGGTGCCGTCGGTCGCTCGCCTGCTCGGGAAGCCACTGCCAGATCGTGTAGGCCGCGAGGCCGAGGTAGATCGGGGTCCAGATGGAGAAGGCAGGGCCCGCCGGCGCGATGAGCGTGGCGTCGGCGGCGAGCGCGCCGCCGGAGGACTCCTCCACCCGGGTGCCGATGACACCGACCCCGACGAGTGTGCCGAGCACGCAGAAGACCTCTGCGAGGGTGACTCCGACCTGACGGACGCGGTCAGCGGGCAGCGCGGGAGCGGGCATGACCGTCATTCCACCACGTCACCCGTGGTGAACCCGTGCCGAAGGCTGAAGGCCCACCTTCGACGAACCACGGGCCATGCGTCGAGCACGGAGATATCGTGGGGGCGGCTGCGGACGATCCGACGGGTCGGGTCGGGTGGCCCAGAACGAGTGGAGCGTGTCCGTGGGTGATGTGTCGAGGGGTGGGACGCTGCCGTCAGGGCCCACTCGCGGCGAACTGCGGTATCCGGCGTCGACCTTCTATCGGCGGGTGGCCCTCGGCACGGTCCTCCCCGGCGCGGGCCTCCTGCGCACCCGGTGGCGAGTCCTCGGTGCCGTGATGTCAGTGGGTGCCGTCGTCGTCGGGATCTACGTCGCGGTGCGGATCTGGCGCTCCGGGCTGCTGCGCTCGGCTCTCGACCTTGCGGTGCAGCCCGCCCTGCTCCAGAGGCTGGCCGTCATCGTCATGGTCGGCGCGGTGCTGTGGGTGGGGTCGATCGTGCTCACCGCTCACCA
>JBDTDY010000109.1:0-5705 GCA_039922835.1 Ornithinibacter sp. | reverse complement strand
GACCCGCGCGACTTCGCCTTGTGGAAGGGCCACAAGGCGGGAGAGCCGGAGACGGCCAGCTGGCCCACGGCCTTCGGGCAGGGCCGTCCGGGCTGGCACCTCGAGTGCTCGGCGATGGCCCGCAAGTACCTGGGTGACACCTTTGACATCCACGGCGGCGGTGTGGACCTGCGCTTCCCGCACCACGAGAACGAGCAGGCACAGTCGCGTGCAGCCGGGATGGGCTTCGCCCGCACGTGGCTGCACAACGCGTGGGTCACCATGGGCGGGGAGAAGATGAGCAAGTCGCTCGGCAACTCGCTGCGGGTGAGCGAGGTGCTGGAGCAACACCGCCCGCTGGCCGTGCGCTACTACCTCACGACGGCGCACTATCGCTCGACCATCGAGTTCCACGAGGGATCCCTCGAGGAGTCGGCCACCGCGGTCGAGCGGATCGAGGGGTTCCTGCGCCGGGCACTGCCGGACGTGGTGACCGCCGCGCCTTCGGGGGCCGAGGCGCTCCCCGAGGAGTTCACCGAGGCCATGGACGACGACCTCGGGGTCTCCGGTGCGCTGGCCGTGATCCACGAGACCGTGCGGGCGGGCAACACCTCACTGGACGACGGTGACCACGAGGACGCGGCCGCGCACGCCCGTCTCGTCATCGCGATGACTGACGTGCTCGGGGTCAACCCCCTTGACTCCCAGTGGTCTGCCGGGGACTCTGGGGCAGCAGATGCCCTCGCCAGCCTCGACGTCCTCGTCAAGGGACGCATCTCGGCTCGGGGCAGCGCCCGGTCCGCACGGGATTACGACACCGCGGATGCCATCCGCGACGAGCTCGCTGCCGCCGGCATCGTGCTCGAAGACACCGCAGCCGGGGCCCGCTGGGCTCTCGCGCGGGGACGGAGCGATTGATCATGGCAGGTAACTCCCAACGCCGCGGAGCGGTGCGCACGGGGAACAAGAAGGGCCCCCAAGCGGGGTCCGGTGGTCAGCGACGCCGCGGGCTCGAGGGCAAGGGGCCGACGCCGAAGGCCGGCGACCGGCCCAACCACAAGGCCCACAAGATGGGTGCGGCAGCCGAGAAGCGAGGGGACGCCGGCGGCCGGGGGCACGCTGGCCGCACGAGCACCCGCAAGAACAAGGCCAGCAGCGAGATGGTGGCCGGACGCAACTCCGTGCTCGAGGCGCTGCGCACCGACGTGCCGGCAACGACGATGTATGTCGCGGGGCGGCTCGACTCCGATGACCGGGTGCGCGAGGCGCTGAAGATCGCGACCGAGCGCTCCATCCCGATCCTGGAGACCCCGCGCGGCGAGCTCGACCGGCTGACCGACGGCGCGGTCCACCAGGGGCTCGCGCTGCAGGTGCCGCCGTACACCTACGCCCACCCGAGCGACCTCATCGACCCGGAGGCCCCCGGCATCCCGCTCGTGGTGGCGCTGGACGGCATCACCGACCCACGCAACCTCGGCGCCATCATCCGCTCCGTCGGGGCGTTCGGTGGGCACGGCGTCGTCGTGCCGAGTCGCCGCTCCGCCGGGGTGACCGCCTCGGCGTGGAAGTCCTCCGCAGGCGCTGCCGCTCGGGTTCCCGTCGCGCAGGCCACCAACCTCACCCGCGCGCTGGAGGACTACCGCAAGGCCGGCTTCTTCATCATCGGGCTCGACATGGACGGCGACGTCGAGCTTCCAGACCTCGACCTCGCGACCGAGCCGCTCGTCATCGTCGTCGGCTCGGAGGGCAAGGGGCTCTCGCGGCTGGTGCGCGAGACCTGCGACCAGATCGTGTCGGTGCCGATGACCTCGGCGGTCGAGTCGCTCAATGCCGGGATCGCCACGGGAGTGACCCTCTACGAGATCGCGCGGAGCCGGCGTCGACGCTGATCCCGAAAGCCGACATCGCCGTCGGAGGAGTCGATAAGCCTCGGCGGTTGTGCGAGGATCGGCGCCGCCGGAGCACTCCGGCACCGGGGGGACCACCCCTGAGACATTCGTTGAGAGGGAACCCATGTCTGACTACGGATCGACCCCACCCCCGCCCCCGCCGCCCCCGCCGGGTGGCGGTGGCTACGGAGCCAGCGATGGCGGGTATGGAGCCGGCGATGGAGGGTATGGAGCACCCCCGCCGCCGATGGGCGGCGCTGGCGCCGTGGACCACCCCAAGGGGATCACCATCCTCGTGCTGGGCATCCTCTCCCTCGTCTGCTGCTCCCCGCTGGGCATCGCGGCCTTCATCATGGGCAACACCGCCCTGAAGGAGATCGACGCTGACCCGGCGCGCTACAGCAACCGCCAGCTCGTCGTGATCGGTCGCATCCTGGGCATCATCGGCATGGTGCTCCTGGTGCTCTCGATCCTCTGGGTCGTGTTCGCCGGTGGGCTTGCCGTGCTCTCGGGCAACAACTGAGCATGCTCACCCTGCAGCGCGAGGCGCCGCCGACGGTGGAGACTTCTCCCCGCTGGCGCCGCCTCGCGCTGCCCCTCGGGGTCGGGGCTGCCACGCTCGCCGCCACGGCCTACGTCGCAGCAGTGGACCCCAACCAGGGCGGCCACTACCCCCTCTGCCCGACCTTCGCGCTCGCCGGTGTCTACTGCCCCGGCTGCGGCATGCTCCGTGCCACCCACGACCTGGCCCACGGTGACCTCGCCGGCGCGATGGCCCGCAACCCCGCGGCCCCCGTGATCCTCGGTGCGCTCGTCGCGGTGTGGGTCGTGTGGATGGTTTCCCGCTGGACCGGCCGGCAGGTGCGCTGGACCCCGGCTCCCTGGACGCCGTGGGTGCTGGCTGTGGGCTTCGTGCTGTTCACCATCGCGCGCAACGTCCCGGGCTGGGACTGGGCCTCCCCGCTCTGACCAGCGGGCCGGGGCCTCAGGACTTCGGCACCACGATCACGGTCGAGTGCACGGCCTTGTCGGCAACCGTCTGCTTGTCGGTGTCCCAGAGCATCCAGAGGTAGGACAGGTAGATCACCTGGTTGACGATGCCCGCCACGACCTCGCGCAGGAAGCACATGCCCGCGCCGATCGGCTGCCCGGTCTTGTCATCGATGAGCTTCAGCCCGATGACGGACTTCCCGACGCTCTGGCCCGTGCGGCCCATCCGGAAGACGCGGTTCCACAGCGTGATCGCGAGCGAGATCAGCGCGCCGAGCCCGATCACCACCGCACCGACCGCTGCGAGGCCGCCGTTGCCGCCGGTGAGCGTGGAGTTGCCGAACTCGTCGTACGTCGTGCTCGTCGGGGCGGCCGTGGCGAGAACCACGATGCCGATGATCACCGGGATCAGGCCGATCAGCGACAGAGCGCTGTCGATGAGCAGGGCGAGGACCCGCTGGCCGAAGGACGCGACCGGGCCGAAGTGCTGCTGGACGTAGCCCAACGACCCCGGGTGGATGGCAGGACCCCCTGCGTATGCCGGTGCCGCCATCGGCGCGCCGTAGGGGTTCGACTGGGCCACGGCATACGGATCTGCTTGCGGCGCAGCCCCGTAGGGGTTCGGCGGCGGGGGAGGCGGCGGGGTCATCTGCGTGGAGGCGGCGTCATACGGGCGGGGTCCGGATGCCGGGCCGGTCGGGTCCGAGGTCGGGTCCGTGGTCGGGGTGAGCTGCTCGTCGTGCGGCTGCTGCCCCTCGTGCGGGTGTGGTGAGTCCTGCGGTTGCTGCGGGTCGTGCGGCTGGTCAGTCATCTGGTCCCCCGGATCGGCGCGTTGCTGTCCCTGCGATCCTAGGCGTGGCTCAGCCCGGCGAGATGACGGGCAGTGCGGCGGTGTCGACACCGAGCACCGCCTGCTCATCGGGCTTGCCGGGGAGCACCGATGCCAGGTAGTCCTCGATGGCCGTCTCGATGGGGATGTCGTGCTGCGCCCGCTCCGCCAGGTACCACCGGTGCTCGAGCACCTCGTGGAAGACCTCGGCCGGTTCGAGTTTGCCGACGAGGGCTCGCGGCACCCGGCGGGTCACCGGCTCGTAGACCTGGGAGAGCCAGTCGTGGGCGACGAACTCCTCCTCCTCACCCTGGCGGCCGGTGGCGGCGGTATAGGTGTCGAGGTCGTTGAGGAGCCGGCGCGCCTGGTTCTCGCGCACGTCGAGCCCGGTGAGGCGCAGCAGCCGCCGCGAGTGGTGCCCGGAGTCGACGACCTTGGGCTGGATGCGGATGGAGGTGCCGTCGATGTCGGTGGTGATGGCGAGCTCGTCGACGTCGAAGCCGAGCGCGTTGAGCCGGCGGATCCGGTCATCGACCCGCCAGCGCTCGCCGTCGTCGATGAGCTCGGCGCTGGTGAGCTCCGTCCACAGCTCGCGGTAGCGCGTGACGATGCGCGCGCTGACCGCCACCGGGTCGCGCTCCTCCTGGAGCAGCCCACCGGCCTCGAGGTCCATCAGCTCACCGGCGATGTTGACCCGCGCGATCTCCAGGTCGTGCTCGCGCTGCCCGTCGCTGAGCTGGGGGCGCAGCTCACCGGTCTCGGCATCGACGAGATAGGCGGCGAAGGCACCGGCATCCCTCCTGAAGAGGGTGTTGGAGAGCGAGACGTCGCCCCACCAGAACCCGGCGAGGTGCAGGCGCACCAACAGCACGGCGAGGGCGTCGATGAGCCGCACCGCGGTGCCCTTGCGCAGCGACTGGCTGTAGAGCGCGCGATAGGGGAGGGAGAACTGGAGGTGACGGGTGATGAGGCAGGCATCCAGCGGGGTGCCGTCCGCGGCCTCCCGGCCGCTCACCACCGCGAAGGGCACGACGCACGGCATGTTCATCCGGCCCAGGTTGCGCAGCATCTCGTATTCGCGCTGGGCGATGTCGGCCTTGATCTCCTTCACGGCGAGCACCCGCCCGGAGAGGCGCACGAAGCGCACGACGTGCCGGGAGATGCCGCGCGGGAGGGCGGCGAGGATCTCCTCGGGCCACTCCTCGAGCGGGATCCGCCAAGGCAGGTCCAGGAGGGCGGGGTCGTGCCGGGCGGCCGTGATCTGCAGTGCCATGACGGGGTCCTCTTCTCCGGGTCCGCTTCTCGGTGTCCTCCGACGACGTGACGCCCCGGACGTCAGTCGTCCGGGGCGTCACGATGGACGAGTCCGTGCCTCAGTCCAGGCGCTTGCCCGACTCGGCGTCGAAGATGTGCAGGTGCTCGGGGTTGGGGTAGACGAAGACCTTGCCGCCCTTCTCGGGGACCTGGCGACCGTCGACGCGTGCGATGAACGGCTTCTCGAGGCTGTCGTCGCCCCCGTAGAGCGCGATGTTCTCGTCGGCGGGGGTGCCGTAGACATAGGCGTCGGCGCCGAGCTCCTCGACGACGTCGACGTTGATCTCCATGCCGTCCTGGTTGGTGGTGACCTCGACGTCTTCGGGGCGGACCCCGATGATGACGTTCTTGCCGGCACCGGAGAGGGCATCCCGCGCAATCGGCACACGGTGCGTCCCGAACATCGCGCCGTCCTCGTTGACCGGCACCGACACGAGGTTCATGGCCGGGGAGCCGATGAAGCCGGCGACGAACACGTTGTTGGGCTTGTCGTACATCTCACGCGGGGAGGCGCACTGCTGGAGGATGCCGTCCTTGAGGAGGGCGATGCGGTCGCCCATCGTCATGGCCTCGATCTGGTCGTGGGTGACGTAGACCGTGGTGACACCGAGGCGACGCTGCAGCGAGGCGATCTGGGTGCGGGTCTGCACGCGCAGCTTGGCGTCGAGGTTGGAGAGCGGCTCGTCCATGAGGAAGACCTGGGG
>JBDTDY010000108.1:0-10968 GCA_039922835.1 Ornithinibacter sp. | reverse complement strand
GAGTTCGTCATCTTCCGCATCGAGCAGTGGACAGCAGACTCACGGGGGTGAAGGACCGCGCCGGACCTCACGAAAACGCCGGTCGTGGTGAGCCGTCAGGCCAGGTGCATCGTGCTGCTGGAGCGGTTTCGCCGCGGAGCAGTCTGGCGCGATGGAGAGTGCCCTTCCACGTGCCTCGATGGCATCCCACGGCGTGCGGTCTCACGGGGGTCGGTTGTCGCATGGTCGACCCGATCTTCCCCTGTCGGCAATACTGCTGTCTGCGTTGGACAAAGGATCCGTTCGGCGCCCGCCGGCCACCACCTCCGGTGGCGTCCATCGGCATCTTGAACTGGCAACCTCTCACCGCAGGAGATGACATGGTGCGCGAGGACAGCCACCGGACTCGACGTTACCGAGAGGGTCTCGGCGATGCCGCGCTCACGTGTGGTGTGGTCGCCATGGTGTTCGTGTTCGTACCGATCATCGGCGACTTCGTCGCGCTGCCTGCAGCCCTGGCTGCCATGAGCCTGTGCGTCGTCGGCGTCATCGACGAGAATCGCGGGGTGGCGACCAGCTCGGGCAAGGTGCTGGCCGGCGGGCTACTCGGGCTGATCGCCGCCTTCATCACGTTCGTGACCATCTCGGCAACGGGGACGTTCGGATAGGTCGCCCGGAACGTCTCACCCTCAGCTCCCTTCGGCTCGAGTGAGACCTCCCGCGACCGGGCACGCTGGCGCTTGCCGACGGACATGGACGCGATGGCTGCGGAAGCACACACGTGCGTGAAGATCAGGCGGGCTGAGTTGGACGAGACCGTAGGTGTGGTTGGGTCGCTCGGGGCCGACACCCGCTGGATGCCGTTGACGAGTGGCCGCGCGGCCTCACCACTGAGCCGTGCGTAGGGCGGCGAGGCAGGCCGACGCTGCGCGCCACGAGTTGGGCGATGGTGCCAAGGCCCTCGACCTCCCTCACCGCCGCGGGTCCATCTCGACTCCTGTTCAGGAGAGTGTCGATCGGGGCACGCGACGGCTGGTCGCATGGTGCGCACATCCATGTTCGGGGGTTCACAGCCGCCGCCGGACCGGCGAGGGTCACAGCGCCTCAAGGCGCTGCAGATTGAGCGTCGGTCAACTTTATGCTCAGCACCGGAAATGTGCGCTTTACACGACGCCTGGTGTCGCTCAAGGTGGAAGGACACCGCCGACGAAGGGCCACACCGTGACTGTCTCTGCCACCCTGGCGATCAACGAGGAGACCGCGAAGCGGCGTGCCGCCGGCCTGCCGGTGGTGCCCCTCGGCTTCGGCGAGGCCGGTCTGCCGGTGCACGAGTCGCTCGTGCACACGTTGGGTGAGGCGGCAGGCCAAGCGTCCTACGGCCCGGTCGCGGGAATCGCGGACCTCCGCGACGCAGCAGCCGGCTACTGGGAGCGCCGCGGGATCCCAACCAGCTCCGAGCGCGTCATCGCCGGACCCGGCAGCAAGGCGCTGCTCTACGCGCTGCTCCACGCCAGCGGCGGCGGTGTAGCCCTCCCCGGTCCCAGCTGGGTCAGCTATGCCGCCCAGGCCGCACTGCTGCGCATCCGCGCGGAACTGCTGCCGACCCTCCGCGGCGAGGGCGGCGCGCCCGACCCCCACGCACTCGACGCCGCCGCCACCCGGTGTCGCCGAGACGGCATCCCACTCACCGCAGTGGTCCTGACGCTGCCGGACAACCCCACCGGCACCGTGGCCACCCCGGAGACCGTGCGGGCGACGTGCGCCGTGGCCGAGCGCCATGACCTGCTGATCATCTCCGATGAGATCTACCGCGACCTCGTGCACGACCAGTCCACTGCCTACCTCAGCCCGGCCGAGGTCGCACCCGAGCGCACCGTCGTCACCACCGGGTTGAGCAAGAGCCTGGCCCTCGGCGGGTGGCGAACCGGAGTCGCACGCTTCCCCGACGGACCACGAGGCACCCGGCTGCTCGAGGAAGTGGCCGCCATCGCCAGCGAGATCTGGTCCGCCCCGGCCCATCCCGTGCAGTGCGCCGCCGCCTGGGCCTTCACCGAACCCGAATGCCTGCGAGAGCGGATCCAACTCAGCCGCCAGCTCCACGGCAGGGTGGCCCGCGCTGTGGCCGACCAGCTCCGCGCCCTGGGCGCGAGCGTGCCGAGCCCCACCGCCGGCTTCTACGTCTACCCCGACCTCGAGGCGCACCGCGACACGCTGCGCTCACGACACGGCATCCGCACCGGGCCCGAGCTCGCAACCGCGCTCCTCGACGGACCTGGGATCGCGACCCTGCCCGCTGCCGCGTTCGGCGAGCCGCCCGCGGCACTTCGGCTCCGGATGGCCACCAGCCTGCTGTACGGCACGACCCACGAGGAGCGCGAGCAATCACTGAGGAGCGAGGACCCGACGTCCCTCCCCTGGGTCGCGGATCACCTCACCACGCTCCGGACCGGGATGGAGAGCCTGCTCGATCGGGGTCGTCGGTGAGGACTTCGGGACCACTGAGGTGCGGACGATCTGTGCGGGAGGGGACCTGCCAACGCAACGTCACCCGTCGGGTGCCCGGCTACGGTACGACGATGAGCAGCACCCACCGCACTGTCCCTGCCCGGGTCGCCACGTCCGCGGACACCGAAGCCATCGTCGACACCCTGACTACCGCCTTTCACCACGACCCGCTGTGGGGTCCGGCGTTCCCCGACGAGTCGCTGCGCTCCGAGCAGGCGGCAACACTGTGGAGACTGTCTGTCACCTCCGCCATGCGTTACCCCTGGACGCTCGTCACCCCCGGCCTGGAAGCCGCAGCCGTGTGGATCCCGCCGGGCGGCACCGAACTCACCCCCCACGAGGAAACCGGTCTGGAGGACCTGCTGACTCACGCGGCCGGCAACCAGGTGGCGAAGGCGATCCTGACGATCTTCGGCCAGTTGGAAGCCGCCCACCCACACGAACCATGCTTCTACCTGAGCCTGTTGGGCACCCACAGCAGGCACCGCGGCAAGGGACTGGGTATGGGGCTGCTGGCTGCGAGCCTCGCGCGTATCGACACCTTCAGCGCCCCCTCCTACCTGGAATCGTCGAACCCCGCGAACATCACGCGCTACCAAAGCCTCGGGTTCGCGGCCCGCGACACGATCACCACCGCCACGGGCCACATCGTCACCACCATGTGGCGCTCGGCCCGCTGACTCGATCGTTGCGACTCGTCCGTGGTGGCGGGTCAGGCCCCTGCGTAGCTTTCGCTGGAATCACCGGACAGAACCACTTCCACCGGTTGGCCTCCGACCGACCGCACGGCATCGAGGAGGGAGACGTAGTGGTCGCCCAATGTCGCCTTGCTGATGGAGAGGACGCGATCATCGGTCAGGTCCAGCCGATGGGAGGCCAGCGACCCTTCCACGTTCGTGCAGTACGACCACTTCACCAGTTCCGACCACGGAACGAAGCAGGGGACCTCCAGGGGGGTCAGCCCCGCCACGGCCGCCTTCAACTTTTCGACCCGCGGGCCGAGACCTCGAGTCGCGATGATGCCTGCAGGCAGGTGCATGCCGTCGTTGGTGAGGACGATGACGTCCCCCGAGGGTCCGGCGAGCGGCACACGGACGGGACCGATCTTCGATGGGAGCGCATCGAGGAGCCGCAGACCGGGCGGGTCACCGGGCTTCAGGACCGGGGGGTCCCCCGAGTCAGCAGATCGCCACATCCGGAAGGCACCGAAGCCAACCGCAAGAACGAGGATGGCGTAGCCGAAGAGCAGCTTCGGGTCGGAGGCGGAGTCAAGAGTCTCGAGCACGGCCGCCACCGCGAAAAACCCTGCCAAGGCTCCGAAGCCGAGGGCCACACCTCGGGCGATGAACACGCCCCTGGCCAACTGCTTCGCTGTGAGGAAGGCGGGGGCGCTGTAATCGTCGACCGGCACCTCACCAGACTAAACCGGGGGCGGTCGGCGATCGGCGCGCAGCCCGAGCCATCAAGATGTGGACATCAGCGCCACCGACGTCCTCACCACCCACGCGGGTCCACAGACGCGCGGGCGGTTCGATGAGCGCTGGCGAGAGCGCGTCTCGATGACGGCGCAGTCCGTCGCTGGCGGTCGCTATCGCATCACGTCGCGTCCAAGGCGGACAAGGATCCATGCCGAGGCCCCGAAGAGCGCGACGGCCGGGATGGCGTTGATCGGCGAACGGCCAAGAACGGCAAGGAACGCTGATATCAGGAGGGCGAAGCCCACCAGTGTTGCGGGTCCAAGGGCAATCGAGGTGGCTTTCTGTCTCGTGGTCCACACCGGGCTCAGCATCGAGAGGGCGACGACGACGGCCCACGGCAGCAGGAGCGCGGAAGCCAGGTACAGAATCCCGGAGGGCTCGGACATCCATGTCGAGGCCAGGGCGAGGAACGCGAGGCCGACGCCGTTCAGCGCACAGGCAACGACGGCCTGCCATCTGGACGGGACGGGCGTCGTCGCGCCTGTGGGCGGATGATCGGCGTAGGCCTCGTCGGCGATGCTCTGGGGTGAGCCGAGCTCGGTGAGGACTCCTTGAACCTGGGCGCTCGTGGCCTGTGGTCCGACCGCAGCGGTCAGGTGTTCGCGGACTCCACTGAGCACTTCTTCGCGCGCGCCGGGATCGAGGCGGTGCAGGAGTAGTTCCAGATCACGAAGGTAGGCCGCGGCGAGCGGGTGGGTGGTTGCAGCGTTCATGGGGTCCCCCGTGTGAGTGTGTTGTCGACGGCGTCGCGAAAGGGCTTCCAGGTGCGCCGGAACGCATCGAGGGATTCGTGCCCTGCTCTGGTGAGGGCGTAGTAGCGCCGCGGTGGTCCCTCGGAGGACTCTCGCCAGTTCGTGTCCACCAGCCCTGCCTTGCGGAGCCGGGCAAGGAGTGGGTAGAGCGTTCCCACGCCATCCAGCAGGATCCTGTCCGCCGTGAGCCGTCGCGCGATCTCGAGGCCGTAGAGCTCGCCGTGTTCGAGCAGTGCGAGCACGCAGTACTCCAGCGCACCCCGACGCAGCTGCGTCAGGATGGCCCGGTCGGCGAGAGCCCCGGTGGCTCCGCCAAGGCAGGCCGCACACGCCGCCAGTGCCAAGGCTGCCCTCCCATAGTCACCGGAACCCGGGAAGTCGAAGACCGCGCCGTCCGCAACGACGACCCCGAGCACCAGGAACGCCCAACAGCGGAAGGTTGAAGACGAGCGGCCACTTCGCCCACCGCGGCGCGAGCGGTCATCGTCTCGGGGCTGGCGAAAGTGGCTGTCGGCGGGCCCTGCGCACCACGACGTGTCATGCTGAAGATCTGGTCAAGTTCCAAGGAGCACTCATGATCGTCGTGATCGCATCAGTCGCCTTGGTGGTGGCTGTCATCGCTGCCTCGATCGTGGTGTCCAGGCGCCGCACCCCTAACGCACCGAAGAAGACCGGTCAGCAGATCGACGCAGCGTACGTCGCTGCTGCTGACATCTCGCGGCACAACGACGACGTCGGCAGCATCCATCGCCGCCGTTCCGAACGCCCCTGAGCCCACCGTTTGCGGTAGAAGCGCTGAATGGACCTACCCGCGATCGAGCCGTGGGGCTCTCGCAGCGGATCGGACGGACGCTGGCTGCGTACGATCCGGTTGTGGCACGACGAGGGTGGGGGCTGGTCGTCGCGGCGTCGGTTGTCGTGGCGTTGGTGTCATTGGCGTCGAACGTCACGACCATGAGCCAGTTGTCGGGTGGCGCCGACACGGCGTTGGCGGTGCGTTCGACCATCAGCAAAGTGGTGAACTCGGGGGTGGTTTGGGGCGGGCTGCCGATCTTGGCCGGGTGGCTTGTACGCCGTCTCGGTCAGGCGGTCGCTGCCGGGATCGCGGCCTGCTTGGTGGCGCTGTTCGTGCACTACGGCATCGGTCGGCTGTTCGGCCTCTTCGATTCGACGGTCTGGACGGAGAACCAGTTCTGGTTCGGGATCGCCGTCTTGGTGGGGGGCCCCTTGGGCCTGATCGGGGCTGTCGCGCGCCGGAACGACCTGGGGGGGTTGTTGGCGCGGCTGGTCGTCCCCGTGGCGGCCATCGTCGAGCCCTTCTTCTTGGGCATGTTCAACACGCCCGCGATCTTGCCGTGGGCCAATCGTGTGTCGAGCGTCGTGAGCGCAGTGGTGCTCATCGCTGCTGGGACAGCCGGTGCGGCCGCGATATTGGCACGGCACAGGACGAGGCAGTCCGCCCCGACGCGCGGCACCAGCGACCTGACCGTGGACACCCACCACCGAGGGTGCGACTGAGGCACGCTGATCTCTGCCGAGAGATGACCTCCACCTAGTCTGGAAGGCATGGCTCGACCCACCGCACACCCACGGCTCGCCGTCATCAGTGCGACGGTCGCAGTGGTCTCGCTGGTGGGCGGCTGGACGTGGGCCGCGGCGATGCAGACCGGAGGGTTCGATGCCCGCGCCGAGTCGATCAGCGCGCTCGCAGCGACGGCGACGCCGCACCGCTGGGTCATGGAGACCGCCCTGGTCCTGACCGGTCTGGCCCACCTCGTCACGGCCGGAGCACTGGCCCCGGCGCGCGCCCGGGGGCGCATCGTCCTCGCTGCCGGCGGCCTGGCGACCCTGTTGGTGGCGGCGATCCCGTTGCCGTCGCGCAGCGGGTCCTCACTCGGGCACACCGCCGTGGCGACGACGTCGTTCGTCCTGCTGGCCCTCTGGCCGTGGTTCGCGGCACGGGCGGGTGGCCCCCCGGTGCTGGCGCCACGGGTGGCCCGCACCGCGGCGGTCGTGATGACGGCTGCCGTCGTGTCGCTCGGCCTCGGAACGACGCTCGGCTGGTCGTCCTTCGGCCTGCACGAGCGCGCCGTCGCACTGCTGACCGTGGTGTGGCCGCTCGTCACCGCCATCGGCACCTGGTGGTGGGAGGGTCACCGTCTCGGCTCGCGGCCGCTGAAGCACCTCCTCGGGACGATGCTGCTCGTGCCGCTCTGTGCCGGTGCCGGGGTCGCTGCCACCCAGATCGCACCGGTCACCGCCCAGACCCGCAACTACCAGGCCAGCGTCAGCCTGGTGGCCGACCCCCGGGAGAACGCCGAGTTGGTCGCCCGCACGACCTTCGGGGATGCCGTGGTGTCCTTCTCAGGTGCCGCTCCCGGCATCCGCGCCGTCCCGCAGGTGAAGGCGAGCATCGCCGACGTGCTCTCCCGGCCGAACGTGAGCCTGTCGACCCTGCGGCCCGGACCCGAGGAGCTGAGCCTGGCCATCCGCGACGCCGGGCTGAAGGTGATGCTCCGCTTCGCCATCGGCGCGCTGCTCCTCGCCGGCGTCACGGTCGGCGGGTATGCCGTCGCGCGGCGGCAGCGGCCGCCCGTCGCCCTCGTCGGTGCCGGGCTGGTCGCCTGGCTCGTTGCCACGCTGGGGACCGGTGGCGCCATCTGGTGGACCTACCAGCCGGGCCGCCAGGGCAGCTTCACTGCCACCGAGGTGCTCGGCACGCTGCAGAAGAACCAGGGCCTGCTCGGTGACGTGGAGACCAGGGCGACCCAGGTCACGCCGTATCTGCGCAACGTCCTCGCCCTCTCGACCGCGCTGCAGCAGAAGTACGCCGGGAACATCCTGGAGTCGAACCCGGCCCTGCGGGTGCTCTTCGTCAGCGACATCCACGGCGGCAACCAATACTCCTTGATGCGCACGATCGTGGAGGACGAGAGCATCGACGTCGTCATCGATGGCGGTGACCTGCTCAACTTCGGGACGGTGAGTGAGGGTGAGGCTGCGGGCCTCTTCGACGGCATCGCGTCGGTCGGGGTCCCCTACCTCTTCGTGCGCGGCAACCACGACGCGAGCAGCCCCACCGACACGGCGGTCCTGGACAAGATGGCGACGATCGACAACGTGGTGCTCCTCGAGCCGTCAGCGGCGGACTACACCGAGGTGAGCATCGGGGGTGTGCGGATCGAGGGCTTCAACGACCCCCGGTGGTTCGGCGACTCCGGGAGCGGCTCACCCGCGAAGCAGCAGCCCGCCAAGAAGGCGTTCGAGGCCGCCTTCACCGGTCGCGACGCCCCGGACATCATCGTCAGCCACGAGCCGTGGGCGCTGCAGGGACTGGATGCCGGGGTGCTGCTCAACGGCCACATGCACTCCCCCGACCGTGAGGGCAACCGCATCCAAACCGGGACCTTCACCGGTGGCGGCCCCTTCACCCACTTCGTCGACGCGGCCCCCGGCGAGGAGCTCGTCGGGCAGCCCTACTCCTTCGACGTGCTGACGTTCGGCCAGGACTGCCGCCTCTCAAGCCTCACCCGCTACAGGTTCCGCGACGTCATCGAGGGCCGACCGGCATACGACGACGTCTCACTGGTCAACGGCCGACGGATCGACCAGCGTGATGCGAACCCGCAGCGCACCTGCACCCCGGGGGCTCCCCTCGAGAGGACCACGGTGCCCGCCGCGAGAAGGTGAGCAGCAGGCCCCCGCCCACGGGTGCCGCCACTTCGCACCGACGCGCGCGGGCTGTCGGCGCCCTGATCGTGGGAACCTGTTCCTTGGCGCGGCCTGGGACGACCTACGATGACGGTCGTCCACCGCGGCACGAACAGGAGCATCTGCGTGACCCTCAACTCCACCCACCGTTACACCAACACCGCCGTCCTCGGGATCGAGCGCGTCGAGGCACCCGTGGTCGTGACGTCCGACGAGCTGGACGAGCGCCTGACTGACGTCTACGCGCGCACCAAGATGCGCGGTGGGCTGCTCCAGACCGTGGTCGGCATCCACGAGCGCCGCCGCTGGGCCGAGGGCCAGTCCTTCATCGAGGGTGCCGTGGCCGCCGGCCGGGCTGCCCTCGCCGCGAGTGGGGTCGCCGCCGACGACGTCGGCCTGATGATCAACACGTCGCTGAGCCGCGAGTGGTTGGAGCCGTCCACCGCGGTCTTCATCCACGACGCCCTCGGGATGCCGCCGTCGTGCCAGAACTTCGACGTCACCAACGCGTGCCTCGGCTTCGTCAACGGTATCGAGATCGCTGCCGCGATGATCGACTCCGGGATGATCGACTACGCCCTGGTCGTCGACAGCGAGGACTCCACCCCGGTGCAGGAAGCAACCATCGCCCGGCTCTCGGCGGAGAGCGACTCCTCCCGAGACGTGATCTCCGAGTTCGCCGCCCTCACCCTCGGCTCCGGAGCCGCCGCGATGGTGCTGGGCCGCGCCGACCGCCACCCCGAGGGGCACCGGGTCGTCGCCGCCGTGAGCCGTGCTGCCACCGAGCACAACCAGCTCTGCGTGGGGAGCAACGAGATGATGATCACCGACCTGAAGGGCCTGCTGGTCGCCGGATTGGACCTGTCCGCGGCCCTGTGGGCCGACGCCGCGAAGGAGTTCGGCTGGGACGAGGGGATGGACCGCTACTTCGTCCACCAGATCTCCCAGGTGCACACCGAGGCGATCTGCGAGCGCCTCGAGATCGACCCTGCCCGCGTGCCCCGCACCTTCCCGACATTCGGCAACATCGGGCCGTGCTCGGTGCCGTTCACGATGGCTGGGGGCAAGGACGACCTCGAGCCCGGCGACCGGGTCCTGCTCATGGGCATCGGCTCGGGCCTGAACGCGTGCTGCCTCGAGATCACCTGGTGAGCAGGAGCACCACGCACGGCGCCAGCGCCGCGCTGGGAGACGGGTCGCTGCCACGCGACCTCCCCGGGCTCGACCCGTCGTGGTCGCGCACGGTGACCGTCGACGACCCGGACGGCGTCCCCCGCACGTGGCACCTGCTCGACAACGGCGTCGAACCGGTGCACGGCACGGTGCTCTGCGTGCATGGCAACCCCACCTGGTCCTACCTGTGGCGGGGCCTCCTGGCAGCGGCCCCAGCCGGCTGGCGGGTGGTTGCTCCGGACCACCTCGGCATGGGCTTCTCCGAGCGCACGGCCGAGCCGAGGGTGCTCGAGCAGCGCGTCGCCGACCTCGGCTCGCTCACAGCGGCCCTGGGGATCGATGGTCCGGTCGTCACCGTCGGTCACGACTGGGGCGGCATCATCTCGCTGGGCTGGGCCCTGACACACCGCGACCAGCTGCTCGGCGTCGTGCTGGGCAACACCGCAGTGGCACAGCCCCCCGGCGACCACGGACCTCCGCTGATCCGCCTGGCCCACCTGCCCGGCCTGCGCCCGTTCGGCTGCGTCGCCACACCCCTCTTCGTCCGCGGAACCACCGCGCTGTCGCGGCCCGCCCTCCCGCGCGAGGTGCGCGACGCGCTCGCTCTGCCCTACTCCACCGCGGATCGGCGCAAGGCCGTCGGGGACTTCGTCGCTGACATCCCGTTCTCGCCGGGCCACCGGTCCTACGCCACCGTGTCCGCGCTGGCCGAGGGGGTGCGTGGGCTCGACGTGCCCGCGTTGATGTTCTGGGGGCCGCGCGACCCCGTCTTCGGTGAGCGCTATCTCGCCGACCTGCAGGACCGGCTGCCCCAGGCCCGGCTGCACCGCTTCGAGGGCGCTTCACACCTCGTCACCGAGGACGCCCCGCAGTACGCCGATGCCATCGCCTCGTGGCTCGGCGACCTGAGCGCCGGTGCACTGGAGGCGGCGCCGCGCCGTGACTCCACGCCCGAGCCCACCGGCTCCCTCGCCGTCGCCGACGGCGTGCCGCACGAGAGCCTGTGGTCCGCGCTCGAGCGCCGGTCCCAGGACCCCAGCCCTGTGATGTCGGTCGGCGGCACCGTGGTGAGCTGGCAGTCGATGGCGGCGCGGGTCAGCGATCTGGCCGCCGGGATGGCAGCCTCCGGCATCCGCCCCGGCGACCGCGTCGGACTTCTCATCGAGCCCTCGGCCGACCTGACCACTGTGGTGTATGCCGCGTGGCGCGCCGGTGCCGTCGTGGTGGTCGCCGACAAGGGTCTCGGCTTCGCTGGCATGCGCCGCGCCCTGCGCGGTGCTGCGCTCGACCACGTCGTGGCCGGTCGGCCCGGTCTGGTTGCTGCACGCGCGATGGGTCTACCCGGCTCCCTCATCTCCGTACAGCCCCTG
>JBDTDY010000107.1:0-16641 GCA_039922835.1 Ornithinibacter sp. | reverse complement strand
TCCTCTGGTTCGGTGGAGAGTGGAGGGTCTGCGGAGGCTGGCGGTCTGTGGAGCTGAGGGCGCGTCAGGTGGTCACGACGGCCGCGAGGGGGATGTCTCGCTCGTCGGCCCATTGCTGCCACTGCATTGCGGTGCGCTGGGCGAAGGTCTCGGCGAGACCCTCGTGACTGAGGTCGTCGGGGTCCATCTGCAGTGCCGTGAGCAGCCGAGCGGCGAAGTGTGGCTCCAGGGCTGCCAGCGCCACGTGACCGTCAGCTGCCGCATACGTGCCGTAGATCGGGAGGCCACCCCCGAGGAGCCCACCTGCCACGGTGAGCCCATGGACGACCGGTCCTGACATCGCCGTGGCGACGTCGGACAGGGCCACCTCGCGTCGGCAGCCCCGTCCGGTGCGGGCGCGTTCGACCAACGCTGCCGCGGCCTCACCGGCCGCACGCTCGGCCCCGGCGAGGTCGACGACCGTCGTGGCCGGCATCCGCCCATCCGTGATGAGGCCGGAGCGTGCCTGGTAGGTGAGGTCGTGCCCGGCCACCTCGGCGCCGGCGCCCGGGTGGCCGACGATGTCGACCTGACACACCTGAGGATGCCGTGCGCTCACCGATGCGTGGTCGAGGCCGAGTCGCCGCAGCGCCGAGGGTCGCGAGCTGGTGAGGAAGACGTCGGTGTCGGCGAGAAGGCTGTCGACGCGGGCCCGGCCCTGCTCGCTCTTGAGGTCGACGCTCTCGATGCGCTGGCCCTCGTGAAGCTCCTCGAAGTAGGCCTTCGCGAACTGCTCGAGGGGATCGCCGCTGGGCGGGAGCACCGTCGTGACGCTCGCCCCCTGCGAGGCCAGCCGCGCCACGGCGGCCGGCCCCGGCAGGTTGATGGCGATCGAGAGCACGCGCACGCCCTCCAGCGGCCCGGTCATCGAGCCGCCGCGACAGGGTCGACCAAGGTGCCCTTCGCTGCACGCTCGATGAGCCACCCGGATGGCCGGAACCGCTCGCCGTAGCGGTCGGCCAGCTCGTCGGCGCGAGCCACGAAACCGGCCAGGCCGCCCTCGTGGTTCGTCATGAACGTCGCCGGGCCACCAGTGTGCGGAGGAAAGCCGATGCCGAAGATGCCACCGATGTTGGCAGAGGGGGTGTCCTTGAGGACACCGCTCTCGAAGCAGGCGGCCGTCTCGAGCGCCATCCGGAAGAGGTAGCGGTCGTGCAGGTCGCGCACGGGGATCTCGGTGTTCTTGGACCAGCGCTGACGCAGCTCGGGCCACAGCACCTTGGGCGCACCCTCGGGGTAGTCATACAGACCTGCGCCCGCAGCGCGACCCTTGCGTCCGAGGTCCACGAGGGTGTCGATGAGCTCCTCGCCGGGGGTGGTGGCGATCTCGACGCCCTCGGCAGCGGCGGCCTTGCGGGCCTCGCCACGGATGTGCTGGGTCAGGGTGAGGGAGACCTCGTCGAGCATGGCCAGCGGCGGAGCCGGGAAGCCGGCCGTCGTCGCCGCGCGCTCGATGACCTGAGGGTCGACCCCCTCGGCGAGGAGCTGGGCGCCCTCGTCGATCAGGGTGCCGAACACGCGGCTGGTGTAGAAACCGCGGCCGTCGGCGACCACGATCGGGATCTTGCGGATCTGCTGGACGAGATCGATGGCGCGGGCCGCGGCCTCGTCGGAAGTCTGCTCACCACGGATGATCTCCACGAGCTTCATCTTGTCGACCGGGCTGAAGAAGTGCAGTCCGATGAAGTCCGCGGGCCGGGAGGTGAAGCCCTGCAGCCCGGTGATGGGCAGCGTCGAGGTGTTGGAGCACAGGAGTGTGCGGGGCCCCACGACGGCCTCCACCTCGGCGAAGACCTTCTCCTTGAGGTCGTGGTCCTCGAAGACTGCTTCGATGACGGCGTCCACGTCGGCGAGATCGGCGGCCTCCGCGGTCGGCGTGATGCGTGCGAGGACGGCGTGGCGCTCGGCGCCGTCCATGCGGCCCTTGGCGACGCGCGCGTCGAGGAGCTTCTCGCTGTAGGACTTGCCCTTCTGCGCGCCCTCGATCGACACGTCCTTCAGGATCACCTCGATGCCGGCCGTGGCACAGGCGAAGGCGATGCCGGCACCCATCATCCCGGCCCCGAGGATCCCGACCGTGCCGACCTTGGACCGCTCGATGCCCACGGGGCGCAGAGCCCCCGAGCTGATCGACTGGAGGTCGAAGAAGAAGGCCTGGATCATGGCGGTCGACTCGCGGCCGGTGACGAGTTCGGTCAGGTAGCGCGACTCGATCCGGCTGGCAGTGTCGAAGTCGACCTGGGCGCCTTCCACCGCTGCCGACATGATCGAGCGCGGGGACTTCACCGGGCTGCCCTTGAGCTGCTTGCGCAGGGTGGCGGGAAACGCCGGGAGGTTGGCTGCGAAGGAGGGGTTGCTGGGGGTGCCGCCCGGGATCTTGTATCCCTTGACGTCCCAGGGCTTCACGGCAGCCGTGGGATCGCTGGCGTTCTCACGCAGCCAGGCCTTGGCGGCCGGGATGAGCTCCTCGCGGGTGGCGACGAGGTCGTCGACGACTCCCTTGGCGTGAGCAGCGGACGGGGTGCGCTGCTGGCCCTGGAGCAGCCAGCCCATCAGGGCCTCGGTGATCCCGAGCATCCGCACGAGGCGAGTGACTCCACCGCCGCCGGGAAGCAGACCGAGACTGACCTCGGGAAGGCCCAGCTTGATCCTGTCGTCATCGACGGCGATCCGGTGATGAGCGGCCAGGGCGATCTCCAGACCCCCGCCGAGCGCGGCGCCGTTGATGGCCGCGACGACCGGTGTGCCGAGCTGCTCCAGACGTCTCAGCTGGCTCTTGATCTCCTCGACCTCGGCGACGACGTCGGCGGCGTTCTCGGGGGTGGCCTTCTGCAGGTCGGTGAGGTTGCCACCGGCGAAGAAGGTCTTCTTGGCCGACGTCAGCACGACACCGGTGATGTCGTCGCGCTCGGCTTCGAGCCGGTCGAGGGTCTCGCCCATCGCGGCCGTGTAGGCCGCGTTCATCGTGTTTGCTCCGGAGCTCGGGTCGTCCATCGTCAGGGTGACGATGCCCTCGTCGTCGCGCTCGTAACGGATCATGTTCTCACTCATTGACTCTGGGGTTCCTTGTCCGTGGTTCAGGTGCGCGGTCAGATGCGTTCGACGACAGTGGCGATGCCCATTCCGGCGCCGATGCAGAGGGTGGCGATGCCGCGTTCGAGGTCGCGCCGCTCGAGCTCGTCGACCAGCGTGCCGAGGATCATCGCGCCAGTCGCGCCGAGCGGGTGGCCCATGGCGATGGCGCCGCCGTTGACGTTGGTCTGCTCCTCGCTCCAGCCCATGTCGCGCATCAGCTTGAGGGCCACGGCGGCGAAGGCCTCGTTGATCTCGACGAGGTCGATGTCCGAGGGCTTCATGCCGACCCGACGAAGTGCCTTGCGGCAGGCGGGAGCCGGGCCGGTGAGCATGATCGTGGGCTCGGAGCCGATGACTGCTGCGGAGATGATGCGAGCGCGTGGCGTCAAACCCATCTCCTTGCCGACCTGCTCGGTGCCGATGAGCACGAGCGCGGCACCGTCGACGATGCCGGAGGAGTTGCCCGCGTGGTGGACGTGGTTGATCTGGTCGACGCGGGTGTACTTCTCGAGGGCGACGTGGTCGAACCCACCCAGCTCGCCCATGGTCGCGAACGAGGGGTTGAGGCCTGAGAGCGACTCCACGCTGGTGCCGGGGCGGATGGTCTCGTCGCGGTCCAGAATCGTCAGGCCGTTGCGGTCCCTGACGGGGATGACGGACTTCTCGAAGTGACCGGCCGCCCAGGCTGCGGCGGCCCGGGCGTGGGACTGTGCGGCGAACCGGTCGACCTCGGCGCGATCGAAACCTTCGAGGGTCGCGATGAGGTCGGCCCCGATGCCCTGGGGCACGAAGTCCGTCGCGAGGGAGGTGGCCGGGTCCATGGCCCAGGCGCCACCGTCGCTACCCATGGGCACGCGCGACATGGATTCGACACCGCCGGCGAGGATCAGGTCCTCGAAGCCGGAGCGGACGCGGGCAGCGGCCTGGTTGACGGCCTCCAGCCCGGAGCCGCAGAAGCGGTTGAGCTGAACGCCCGCAACAGGCTCGGGCAGGCCGGCATACAGGGCGGCAACGCGCGGCAGGACCGCCCCCTGGTCACCGACCGGGCTGACGATGCCCAGGACGAGGTCGTCGATCTGGGCAGCGTCCAGCCCCGGGTTGCGCTCACGCACGGCGTCGATGAGCCCCACCACCAGGTCGATCGGCTTGACCTCGTGGAGGGCACCGGATGACTTGCCCTTTCCTCGGGGAGTGCGGATGGCGTCGTAGATGACCGCCTGGGGTTGCTCGGGCATGGACCGGCTCCTTCTCGGATGAGCGCTGTCTGTTCGCTCCGCACCCTACGCAGCCATTGAACACTTGTGCAATCGAGGGTACGAGTGTTGACTGTCACCCACCATGTCGACCACCGCACCGGCCCTCGACTCGCGCTCTCGCATCCGCCGCACCGCGCTGCGCCTCTACGCCGCCCAGGGGGCCGCGGCGACGAGCCTGCGCGAAGTGGCGCGCGAGGCCGGCGTCACGCCGGGCCTCGTCGTGCACCACTTCGGCGGCAAGGACGGGCTGCGAGCAGCAGTCGACGAGTCCGTCGTCGACCTGTTCCGCGAGGCTGTGGACTCGGTGCCGCTCCAGGGCCCCGCCGAGGAGGTCATCGCAGCGCGGGACCGGGCGGCGGCGCAGATGCTCACGGCGAACCCCGAGGCCGTCGACTACCTGCGACGGGCCGTCGTCACCCCGGACCCCGGCGCCGAGGGCCTGGCTCGCCTGCTCATGGAAGAGACCATCCGGCGGACCCGGACACTGCGCGAGCACGGCATCGCCAGCAGCCGCATTCCTCTCGAGGAGCAGGCGGTGGCCGTCCTGGTGCGACAACTGGGAACCCTCCTGCTCCAGCCGGCGCTGGGACGGCTGTGGGCCATGGCAGAGGCGCCGACACCGGTGCCGACCGTCAAGGTCAGCCTCCAGCGCCCCCGCGTCTGACGCCGGGCATCCGCCCCGGCCCGTGGCCGTGTCGTCCCGTGCCCGGACTCACGGCGAGACGCGCCGGCCGCGCAGCACCACGGCAGTCGGCGCCGCGAGCACTGCCAGGTCGTCGCGCGGATCTGCCTCGTAGACCACGAGATCCGCTTCCTCCCCCTCCTCCAGCCCCGGCCAGCCGAGCCAGGCGCGGGCGCCCCAGGTCGCGGCGCCCAGCGCCTCGAGCCGGTTGAGCCCTGCACGACCGAGCATGGCCACCTCCTGGGCGACGAGCCCGTGCGGGAGCGCGCCCCCGGAGTCTGTGCCGACGTAGACCGGCACCCCCGCGTCGTGCGCGGCGCCGACGGTGGCGAACCGTCGCTCGTGCAGGTCGAGCATGTGGCGGTGGTAGTCGGGGAACTTCTCCTTTGCCGGCTCGGCGATCGCCGGGAAGGTGTCGATGTTGACGAGGGTGGGCACGATGGCGATCCCCTGGGCCGCGAAGGCGGCGACGGTGTCGTCCTCCAACCCGCACGCGTGCTCGATGCAGTCGGTGCCCGCGGCGGCGAAGTCGCGCAGGGACTCCTCCCCGAAGCAGTGCGCCGTCACCCGGGCACCCTCCTCGTGGGCGGCCGCGATCGCCTGCGCCAGCACGTCGCGGGGCCAGCAGGGGGTGAGGTCACCGGCATCCCGGTCGATCCAGTCGCCCACGAGCTTGACCCAGCCGTCGCCGGAGCGGGCCTCGATGCGCACCTGGTCGACGAGCTGACCGGGCTCGACCTCCCATGCGTAGTTGCGGATGTAGCGCCGGGTGCGCGCGATGTGGCGACCCGCACGCACCAGCCGCGGCAGGTCCTCCCGCTCCTGCACCCACCGGGTGTCGGCGGGCGACCCGGCGTCCCGCAGGAGGAGCGCCCCGGCGGCGCGGTCGGCAAGCGCCTGGGCCTCGGCGGTGGCGTCGTCGGTGCCGCCGTGCGCGTCCAGACCGATGTGGCTGTGCGCGTCGACCAGCCCCGGCAGCACCCAGCCGGGCACGGTGGTGACGTCGTGGTCACCGGTGGGTGCGGCATACGTGATCCGCCCCCCGATCACCCACGCCTGCTCGCGGACGTCGTCGGGTCCAACGAGGACCGGACCGGTGAGGTGCAGCACCTGTGCCATGGGCCCGACCCTAGCGGTGCCGACGATCGGGACCGGGTGTCAGCGCGCGGCCGCCCCGAGCGTGTAGCGCATGTCCTGCCAGACCGAGATGCGCCCGCTCTCGTCGTGTGCCCCTGCCAGGACGTCGGCGGCCCGGGCGACCAGGGCCGCCCGTTCCTCATCCGGCACGAACGACCACATGGCGCGCTGGCCGGTGCTCATCGAGAACCGCTGCCAGCCGGCCACGTCGCCGTAGACCACCGGCACGCGCCGGGTCACGGTGCGCACGTCGACCACTCCGGATGCCGTGAGCAGCGCCTCGGTGCCCGCGTCGCTGGCGAACGGGCTCTGGGCGCCGCTCGCCTTGGGGTCGAGCATCCCCGGCGGGAGGTAGGGACGGAACAGCGCGTTCACCTCGGCCGACGCCGGGTGCTCCTCCCCCATGGTCGTGATGCCGATCCGCCCGCCGGGCGCCAGGAGGGTGACCCAGCGGGTGAGCGCCGCCGCCGGCTCGGGAAGGAAGAACACCACGAGCGAGGACGCGATGACATCGAACGCCCCGGCGAGCAGGTCCGGGTCGGCCGCGTCCATCGTGCTCACGTCGGCGACGAACCGCTCCTGGTCGAGCAGGGCCCGGGTGTGCGCGACCATCGCCGGGCTGAGGTCGATCGCCTCGAGCCGACCGGTGGGCAGCACGGACCGCGCCAGCAGCAGGGTCACCGCGCCGCGACCGCACCCGATGTCGAGCGCCCGCTCACCGGGACGCGGGTCGAGCGCCTCGACCAAGCCTGCTGCGGTGGGGCCGAAGTAGGGCACGCCGCTCTGGTCGTAGTCGTCGGCGACGGCGTCGAAGGTCGAGCGCACCCGCTCGGTCGAGTCCTGTGCAGGTGTGCTCATCGACCGAGTATGCGCCGACTGATGGGCGCGCGACAGAGGCAACGCGATCAACGCCGTCTTCGACAGGTGCGTGGCAGTGCCGGGTGTGTGGCCCCCGGCTCAGCCGGACGCCGACGCCACCACCCGGCGAATGGTCTCGCTGACCACCTCCGGAGCCTGGGAGTGCACCCAGTGCCCGACGCCCTTGACCGTGACGAGGCGGGCTCGCGGGAACAGTGCGCGCATCTGCTCGCCGTCCTCGGGGGTCACGTAGGGCGAGTCGCCGCCCACCAGCCAGAGCACCGGGCCCCCGTATGCCGGGGCACCGGTCTGCGGGAAGTCGGCGATCCGAGAGTCGGTGCCGCGCGCGGCGTCTGCCGCGAGCAGGTCGAGGTTGGCCTGCCAGGCCCAGGTGTCGCCGTGTCGACGCAGGTTCTGCAGGAGGAAGCCGCGCACCGTCGGGTCGGGCTCGACCGCCGCGAACCGCTGCTCCGCGTCGGCCCGACCGGTCAGCTCGGTGAGCGGCAGGGACCGCATGGCGTCCATGTAGTGCACGAAGCGCTCGAGGTCGCCGTAGTCCTTCGGGGCGATGTCGACGACGACCAGGCTGGCCACGAGATCGGGGCGGGTGAGCGCGAGCACCATGGCAACCTTGCCGCCGAGCGAGTGCCCGACCAGCACCCACTCCTCACCCGGGGCAGCGGCCGACAGCGTCTCGGCGACGCGAGCGGCATACCCCTGGTAGGAGAACTCCTGGGTCCACGGCGAGCGACCGTGGTCGGGGAGGTCGACGAGCAGGCAACGGGCCCCGGTGCCATCGGGGCCGGTGAGCGCCTTGGCGATCTGGGTCCAGTTGCGCCCCTGGCCGAACAACCCGTGCAGGAAGGCGACCCGTGGCCCTCTGGTGCCGGCCGAGAGGGTGTGCAGGCCGGCAGAGCCCCCGGCCTCGGCCTCGGCGGTCACTTCCCGAGGAACTTCTCGAAGCCCTTCGGCAGCGCGGCGGGGTCGATCGCCGCCGGGTCGATGCCACCGGCACCAGGCGCTCCGGCGCCGAAGGACCCTCCAGCAGGCGTCGCCGGGCGTGCCGCCTCGGCCCGCTCCTCGGCTGCGCGCTTTGCGGGGTTGCCCGACTTGGACTTCTTGCGCTGAGGCACCTGCTGACGCCCCTTCTTGCCCGCACCCCCGCCCATGCCCGGCAGACCCGGCATGCCCGGCATGCCGCCGCCCTTGGCGAGCTGCTTCATCATCTTCTGCGCGTCGCCGAAGCGCTCGAGCAGCTGGTTGACCTCCGAGGTGGTGACCCCGGAGCCCTTCGCGATGCGCGCGCGGCGGGAGCCTTTGATCTGCTTGGGGTGGTTGCGCTCGAAGGGCGTCATCGAGCGCACCATGGCCTCGACCCGGTCGAACTCCCGCTCGTCGAAGGCGTCGAGCTGGGCCTTCATCTGCCCCATGCCCGGCATCATCCCCAGGATCGACTTCAGCGAGCCCATCTTCTTGATGGCCGCCATCTGCTGGAGGAAGTCGTCGAAGGTGAAGTCCTCGGCCGCGAGGAACTTGCGCTCCATCTCAGCGGCCTCGGTGCGGTCGAAGGCCTTCTCGGCCTGCTCGATGAGGGTCAGCACGTCACCCATGTCGAGGATCCGCGACGCCATGCGGTCGGGGTGGAAGACCTCGAAGTCCTTCACCTGCTCACCGGTGCTCGCGAACATGATCGGACGCCCGGTCACCGAGGCCACGGACAGGGCCGCCCCACCGCGAGCATCACCGTCGAGCTTGGTGAGCACCACGCCGGTGAAGTCGACGCCGTCGAGGAACGCCTCGGCGGTCTCGACCGCCGCTTGGCCGATCATCGCGTCGATGACGAAGAGCACCTCGTCGGGCTGGACGGCCGTGCGGATGTCGGCGGCCTGCTGCATCAGGTCGGCGTCGACCGCGAGGCGACCGGCGGTGTCGATGATGACCACGTCGTGCTGCTTGGCACGTGCCTCCGCCACACCGGCCCGTGCCACGTCCACCGGGTCACCGTGCGAGCGCGTTCCCTCGGCGCCACCGGAGACGGCGTCGTGGCCGAACACGTTGCCGCGTTCGGGCGCGTAGACCGGCACCCCCGCTCGCTCACCGACGACCTGGAGCTGGGTCACGGCATTCGGTCGCTGGAGGTCGGCGGCCACGAGGATCGGTGTGTGGCCCTGGTCCTTGAGCCACCGGGAGAGCTTGCCCGCCAGGGTCGTCTTGCCCGACCCCTGCAGACCCGCCAGCATGATGACGGTCGGTGGCTGCTTGGCGAAGCGGATGGTGCGCGTGTCGCCACCGAGGATCGAGACGAGCTCCTCGTTGACGATCTTGACGATCTGCTGTGCGGGGTTGAGCGACTCGCTGACCTCGGAGCCCAGCGCCCGCTCGCGCACGTTGTGGGTGAACTCCTTGACCACCGGCAGCGCGACATCGGCGTCGAGCAGCGCGAGGCGGATGTCGCGGACCGTCTTGTTGACGTCGGACTCGGAGAGGCGACCCTTGGAACGGAGGTTCGTGAAGGTCGCGGTCAGGCGGTCGGAGAGGCTCGTGAACACCGGTCAAGGCTAACGGTCGCGGGGGCGTCCGCGATCTCCCACCCACGCACACCTCTCCCGGCGGGAGTTGCGTGCCATGCTGCGGGCATGGTGACTTCGCTCCCTCCCACCACCCTGCTCATCCTCGGCGCCGGCGGTGACCTCACCCACCGGCTGCTGCTCCCTGGCCTCGCGAGCCTGCTCGCCGTGGAGCCCGAGCGCCGGGTGCGGGTCGTCGGCGCCGACCGCGTAGACCTCTCCACGGCCCAGTGGCGCACCCGCCTCACCGAGGCCTTCGAGACCACCGATGTGCCCAAGAAGGTGGTCAAGGACGTTGCCGGGCACACGGCATACGTCAAGGCGGATCTCTTCGACCTGGCCTCCGTTCGCGAACTCTTCAGCGAGTGCGGCGACGGCCCGCTCGTCATCTTCTTCGCCCTCCCGCCGCAGGTGACGATGAAGGTGTGCGACCTGCTGCGCCGGGTCGACCTACCAGAGACCACTCGCCTGGCACTGGAGAAGCCGTTCGGCACCGACCGGGCGTCGGCGGTGCGCTTCAACCGCCTGCTGCACCGCTTGGTGCCTGAGGAGGACGTCTACCGGATCGACCACTTCCTCGGTGTCGCAACCGTGTTCAACCTCATCGGCCTACGGTTCGCCAACCGGATGCTGGCGTCGATCTGGAGTGCGGAGCACATCGAGCGGGTCGAGATCGTCTACGACGAGGACCTCGCCCTGGAGGGCCGCGCCGGCTACTACGACCACGCAGGTGCGCTGCGCGACATGCTGCAGAGCCACCTGCTGCAGGTGATGGCGCTCTTCGCGATGGAGTCGATCGCGAGCCTGGATCCTCGCGAGGTGCAGGACCAGAAGGCGCAGGTGCTGCGCGCGACCCGGCTGTGGGGCAACTCCCCCAAGCGGTCGTCCAGGCGGGCCCGCTACACGGCCGGGAAGATCGGTCGGCGCTCCGTGCCCGACTACACCTCCGATGAGGGTGTGGATGCCGGGCGCGGCACCGAGACCCTGGCCCAGGTGACCCTGGAGATCGCCAACAGCCGCTGGGCCGGCGTCCCCTTCATCCTGCGCAGCGGCAAGGCCCTGGCCTCCCCCCGCAAGCAGGTGGTCGCCCACTTCCGCGATGTCGCCCACCTTCCGAGCGGCTTCCAGGGAGCGTCCAGCGGGGACCGGCTCACCATCGACGTCAAGCCCGGCGCGGTCTCCCTCACCCTGACGATGAACGCCGAGGGTGACCCGGTCGACCTCGAGCAGAAGACGCTCACGACGACATTGGCGGCGCCGCGGATGCTCCCCTACGGCGAGGTGCTCGGACAGGTGCTCGACGGTCAGCAGCTGCTCACCGTGCGCGGCGACACGGCCGAGGAGTGCTGGCGCGTGATGGCCCCGGTCATCTCCGCCTGGGCCCGGGACAAGGTGGCGATGGAGGAGTATGCCGCGGGGTCGACGGGGCCCGACGGGTGGCTCCCCGACTGACGCTCACCCGCCCGGGTCTAGGAGGCCAAGCGGCTGGCTCCCCGACTGACGCTCACCCCCGCCCCCGGCATCCCCCGCTGTGGACAGTCGACCTATAGGTCTCCTCTTCACGCCCGATCCAGGGTCAGGACACGTCGCGGAGTCAGGGGCACCCCGCGAAGTCTTGGCCACGTCGCGCCGTCAGGACGTCACACGCTCCTGACGCCACGGAGTGCTCCTGACTCCGCAGCGCGCCCGGGTCAGGTGGCGAGACCGTCACAGGTGTCGATGACCAGGCCGACGGCCTGGGCCACCCGTGCCGGCGGCAGTGCAAGCCCATCGACCCCGGTGAGGTAGAAGGTGTCGAGCGTCTGACCGGCATACGTCGCGATGTGCGCTGATCGCACCGAGATCCCGGCCCGGGCCAGCGCGGCACCGAGATCGTGCAGCAGGCCCGGCCGGTCCTCGGCCCGAACCTCCAGGACCGTCGCCTCAAGGCTCGCACCCGGCACCACGAGAGCCCGGGACCGGCCCGGTGACCCGGTACCGGCCCGACCCGAGGGTCGAGGGAGGTGGGCGCGGCGGCGGTCCAGCGCGGAGAGCGGCGCCCGGTCGCCCCGAGCGAGTCGGGCGAGCCCCCGGGAGATGCGCTCGGGGTCCGGCTCACCCCCACCGGGGGACTCCACGTGCCACTCGTCCACGGCGATGCCGCCGACCGTGCGCAGGATCGCCGTGCGCACGGTGAGCCCCTCGGCGGCGAGCAGACCGGCCGTGTCGGCGAACAGGCCGACCCGGTCGACGTCGGTGACGTCGACGCGGTGCGTCCCGCCGACCGGGATCACCCGCACCAAGGGCTCACCGCCCCGGACGGCAGCGACGACCTCCGGGTCGAGACGGGAGGGGTCCTCGCGAACGGGCCCGCGTTCATCGGCCACTGCAGGGGTCGGGGCATTGAAGCGGTCTCGCACCCTCGCAGCCAACTGGTCGAGAAGCGTTGCGCGCCAGTCGGTCCAGGCGACTGGCCCGGCAGCGGCAGCATCGGCCTCGGTCAGGGCGAGGAGCAGCTCGAAGACCTCACGGTCACCATTGACCGCCGCGACCGCCGCGTCGATCGTGGCGGGGTCCTGGTGGTCGCGTCGGGTGGCCAGCTCGATGAGCGTGAGGTGCTCCCGCACGAGGGTGACGAGCGTCGTGACGTCACCCTGCGGCATCCCCCACCGCTGAACGATCGTCTCGGTGCGCCGAGCGCCTTCGATCGAGTGGTCATGGGCGCCACGGACCTTGCCGATGTCGTGGAGCAGGGCAGCGACGAGCAGCAGGTCGGGCCGCGCGACTCGGCGCACCAGGCCGGAGGCACGCACCACCGTCTCGAGCAGGTGGCGGTCGACGGTGTGTCGGTGCACCGCGTTGCGCTGGGGGCGGGAACGCACGTCAGACCACTCCGGCAGCCACCCGTCGATGATGCCGACCTGGTCCAGACCCTCCCACACGGCGACGAGGCCGGGCCCGCACGCCAGCACATCGCCCAGCAGGCTGCGCGGGCCACGTGGCCACGGTTGCACCAGCACCGGTGCGTTGCGCGCCAGGTTGTCGAGGGTCGCCGGGGCGATCGGCAGCCCCGCTCGCGCGGCAACTATCGCGGCACGCAACGGAAGGGCAGCATCGGCCTCCGCGAGCCGTGCTGCCCCGAGGACGACCTCGCCATCGCTCGAGAAGAGGCCATGACCCATCGGTGTCATCTGCGGTCGACGTGGCCCGACGCGCAGGGTCCGAGCGCGCTGTGACTGTCCGGCACGGCGCAGCGTGCCGTCCAGGGCGTAGGCGATGGATCTCCCCGCGCCGGACACGGCAGTGAGGAGGTCGTCCGCGTCGGCATGGCCGAGGAGGGCTGCGACGGCATCCTGGTCCTCGCGACCGAGCCGGTCGCGAGAGCGCCCGGTCACGACGTGGACCGCATCGCGCACGTCGAGGAGGAGACCGGATGCCGTGTCGACGCCTCCGCCGTGCGGCTTGTCGGCGAGCCATGCCTCGGTCAGCGCCCTGAGCACCGACATGTCGCGCAGCCCGCCGTGGGCCTCCTTCAGGTCAGGCTCGATGGACTGGGCCAGCTCACCGTGCCGCTGGTGCCGGGCCGCGACCGCGTCGAAGAGCTGGGGAAGGCGACGTCGCGCGTTACCTCGCCAGTCGTGGGCCACGGTCGCCCGGGCTGCCGCGACGAGCTCGGCATCGCCGGCCAGCGCGGTGAGGTCCAACAGTCCGACGGCTGCGGTGAGGTCGGCCGCCGCAACCTGGCGGCACTGGGTGACGGTGCGCACGCTGTGGTCCAGGCGCACCCCGGCATCCCAGATGGGATACCAGATGCGGTCCGCGAGCGAGGTGAGCTCCTTGGCAGGGAGTGAACGCTCGGAGTGGACGAGCACGAGGTCGTAGTCGCTGAGCGGCCCCGCGTCACCGCGAGCCACGCTGCCGACGGCGGCCAGGGCCACCCCCTCGAGGCGTGCACCGCCGGTGGCCTCGCGCCACACCTGCCCCAGCCAGTCCCGGTTGAACGCGGAGAGTGAGGCCCGGCGCCCCTGACCGGCGCCCGGGACGTGGAAGTCGCGGGTGCCGGCCAGGTCGAGCCGCCGGGATCCGATCTCGCTCGAAGGCGTGGGCATCGACTAGATCGCGTCGATGCCGCGTTCACCGGTGCGCACCCGCGCGACGTCCTCGACCGGCATGACCCAGACCTTGCCGTCACCGATCCGGCCGGTGCGGCCGGTGCGGGCGGACTTGAGGATGACGTCGACGACCGAGGAGGCGTCCATGTCGTCGACGAGGATCTCCACCCTGCTCTTCGGGACGAAGTCCACGGTGTATTCCGCACCGCGATAGACCTCGCTGTGCCCGCGCTGCCGACCGTAGCCCTGGGCCTCGCTGATGGTCATGCCCTGGATGCCGAAGGCCTCGAGGGCCTCCTTCACCTCATCGAGCTGGTGGGGCTTGATGATCGCGGTGACGAGCTTCATGACGTCGCTCCTTCCAGGGTGCTGCCGGCCTCGTCGTGGTGGCGGGCATCGTGCTGGGGCCCCGAGCTCGTGACGCCCATCCGACCGCCGCGCGAGAGGAGGTCGTAGGCGGATTCGGCGTGCTCGGCCTGGTCGATGCCGGCCTGCTCCGCGTCCTCCTCGATGCGCCAGCCCATCGTGACCTTCAGGGCCAGCGCGATGACGAGCGTGACCACCCCGGAGACGATGAGCGAGCCGAGCGCCACGAACACCTGCACGACGATCTGGTCGATGCCGTCCCCGTAGAGCAGGCCTCCAGAGGTGGCGAGGAGCCCCGAGCCGATGGTGCCCCAGAGGCCTGCGACGAGGTGCACCCCGACGACGTCGAGGGAGTCGTCGTAGCCGTAGCGGAACTTCAGGCCGACGGCCACGGCGGCGAGTCCGCCGGCCACGACACCGAGGACGATCGACCCGAGTGGGCTGAGCGCGCCACAGGCCGGTGTGATCGCCACGAGGCCGGCGACGACACCCGAGGCGGCACCGATGGACGTGGCGTGGCCGTCGCGGAACTTCTCCACGAGGAGCCAGCCGATCATCGCGGCGCACGTGGCAGCCGTGGTGTTGACCCAGACCAGGGCCGCGGTGCCGTCTGCTGCGAGCTCGGAGCCGGCGTTGAACCCGAACCAGCCGAACCACAGCAGGCCGGCGCCGATCATCGTCAACGGCACGTTGTGGGGTCGCATCGCGATCGTGCCGAACCCGAGGCGCTTCCCGACGACGAGCGCGAGCACGAGGCCGGCCATCCCTGCGTTGATGTGCACCACGGTGCCGCCGGCGAAGTCGATCGGCGCGACGTTCGCGGCACCGTCGGTGGAGCCGAAGACGAGGGAGGACAGGCTGCGTTCCGCTCCGGAGAGCAGGCCACCGCCCCACACCATGTGGGCGATCGGGAAGTACGCGAAGGTCACCCAGAGCCCGGAGAAGACCATCCAGGTGGAGAACTTCACGCGGTCGGCGACGGCGCCGCTGATCAGCGCGACGGTGATGACGGCGAAGGTCAGCTGGAACCCGACGAACGCGAGCTCGGGGATGTTTCCGTAGCCGACGTAGGCGAAGGGGTTGATGACACCGTCGGTGCCGGCGAGGCCGAACTTCTCGAACGGGTTGGCGATGATCCCGCCGACGTCCTCGCTGCCGAAGGACATCGAGTAGCCGTAGAGGACGTAGATGACACCCACGACGCCCATGGCGCCGAAGGACATCATCATCATGTTGAGGACGGACTTCGCCCGGGTCATCCCGCCGTAGAAGAGGGCCAGACCGGGGGTCGTCATGACGAGAACGAGGGACGAACAGAGGATGACGAATGCGGTTGCTGCGTAGTCGATCTGCGCGGCATCCGCCATGGGCAGCAGTGGTGGACTCATGGGGACCACCCTGCGGGCACCGCGTTTCACCCTCCACGTCGTTGTGTTTCGTCGATGTTGCAACCCGGGCCCGTGTGTAAGCATCCGGTTTCGGGCACGCCCATCTCCCGGATCGTGAGACGGGGCGCCCGTGCGAGGATGACATGGTGACTCCAGTCCTCGTCTACGACGGCGACTGCGCCTTCTGCAGCACCTCGGCGCGGTTCATCGTCGACCGCCTCCGCGGCCCCGCACACTCCTACGACGTCGAGCCGTGGCAGCGTCTGGACCTCGACGCCCTCGGCCTCACCCCGCAGGAGTGCGACGAGGCCGTGCGCTGGGTCGCCGCGGACGGCATCCGGTATGCCGGGCACGTCGCCATCGCCCGGGCCCTGCTCGCCTCACGCTGGTGGGTGCGGCCCGCTGGGGCCGTGCTCCTCGCGCCGGGCATAACCACCATCGCGGCCGCGGCCTACCGGTGGGTGGCCGCCAACCGGCACCGCCTCCCCGGAGGCACCCCGGCCTGTTCCCTGTAGTCCGCACGCCGATGCCGCACGTGGGTGGAGATCGCCGTCCAGACGGGGATCCTCACCCACCTTCGTGAGGTCAGTCGAGGATGGCGTCGACGAAGGCCTCGGCGTCGAAGGGTGCGAGGTCGTCGGGCCCCTCGCCCAGGCCGACGAGCTTGACGGGCACACCGAGCGCGCGCTGCACCGCGACGACGATGCCACCCTTCGCGGTGCCGTCGAGCTTGGTGAGCACGATGCCGGTGATGCCGACGACCTGGGCGAACACCTCGGCCTGACGCATGCCGTTCTGACCGGTCGTCGCGTCGAGCACCAGGAGCACCTCGTCGACCGGGCTCTGCTTCTCGATGACCCGCTTGACCTTGCCGAGCTCGTCCATCAGCCCGACCTTGTTCTGGAGCCGCCCGGCGGTGTCGATGATCACCACGTCCGCTTCGAGCTCCGCAGCGGCCTTGACGGCGTCAAAGGCCACCGCCGCGGGGTCGGCCCCGTCGCGGTCCGAGCGCACGGTCGGCACCCCGACCCGCTCGCCCCAGGTCTGCAGCTGATCGGCGGCTGCCGCGCGGAAGGTGTCGGCTGCGCCGAGCACGACGTCCTTGTCCTCTGCCACGAAGACGCGGGCGAGCTTGCCGACCGTCGTGGTCTTGCCGGTGCCGTTGACGCCGACCACGAGCAC
>JBDTDY010000106.1:0-2708 GCA_039922835.1 Ornithinibacter sp. | reverse complement strand
GACCGTCCCTACCGCGTCACCGTGGTCTGCTGGGGCAACATCTGCCGATCCCCGATGGGCGAGTTCCTGCTGCGTGAGGCCTTCGAGGAGGCCGGGCTCGACGACCGCGTGGTCGTCGACTCTGCGGGCACCTCTGCCGAGGAGCACGGCAATGGGGTGCACCCGCGCACGGTTGCGGTGCTCCAGCGCAACGGCCACGCCGATAAGGGGTGGGCCCAGCACCGGGCCCGGCGCTTCGAGACCTCGTGGTTCGACGACGCCGACCTCGTGCTGGCCGTCGACCACATCCACGTCGACCGTCTCGAGCAGCTGGCGCGCGACGGCCGGGACACCGACAAGGTGAGGCTCTTCCGGTCCTTTGACCACGCCGCCGTCGCCTCGGGTGAGCTGGGCATGGACGACCCCTGGTACGGCACCGACCCCGCCTACGACCAGACCTACCGGGAGATCAGCGCAGCAGTGCCCGGCATCGTCGACCACGTCCGCGCCCAGGTGCGCCGCCCCTGACCCCGCCCTCCCCGACGTCGTCTGCGGTGGTGCGGCGACACGCCGGTGTGCGGCACCGGAACCGACGACCTGACAGACGAGGTCGCGGAGATCGGATGCCGGGAGCCCGGCATCCGGCCCGCCGCCACTCTGGGAGGATGGCGTCATGGCCAGCCTTGACGACGCGACCAGCCTCTCCGACACCACGCCCCCCATCGCCCTCGGGGCGCTCGACGGGCGCTACCGCGGTGTGGTCGCCCCGCTCGTGGACCACCTCTCCGAGCCGGCGCTCAACCGGGCCCGAGTGCACGTCGAGGTGGAGTGGCTGATCCACCTCACCGAGCGCGAGGTCGTGCCCGGCGTGCGGCGGCTCACGGCAACCGAGCAGGAGGCATTGCGCGAGGTCGTGCGCACCTTCGGGCCCGCCGAGATCGAGGAGATGGCGGCGACCGAGCGGGTGACCGCGCACGACGTGAAAGCAGTCGAGTACTTCCTCAAGGAGCGGCTGTCCCGCATCGCGCCCGAGCTCGAGGACCGCGGGCTCGCCGAGCTGATCCACTTCTGCTGCACCAGCGAGGACATCAACAACCTGTCGTATGCCGTGCTCGTCAAGGGGGCCGTGCAGCAGGTCTGGCTGCCACGTGCCACCGCCCTCGTCGAGCAGGTCGCCACGATGGCCTCTGACCTGCGCGACGTGCCGCTGCTCGCCCACACCCACGGCCAGCCGGCGACTCCCACGACGATGGGCAAGGAGCTCGCGGTGCTGGCGTGGCGCCTGCAGCGGCAGCTCGCTCGCATCGAGGACGCGGAGTTCCTCGGCAAGCTCAACGGGGCGACCGGCACCTATGGTGCGCACCTCGCTGCGGTGCCCGGCGCCGACTGGCAGGAGCTGAGCCGCGAGTTCGTCGAGCACCTCGGGCTGACGTGGAACCCTCTGACGACCCAGATCGAGAGCCACGACTGGCAGGCCGAGCTCTATGCCGACGTCGCGCGGTTCAACAGGGTGCTGCACAACCTGTGCACCGACATGTGGACCTACATCTCGCTGGGCTACTTCGCCCAGGTGCGGGGCCAGGGCACGGTCGGCTCCTCCACGATGCCGCACAAGGTCAACCCGATTCGCTTCGAGAACGCCGAGGCCAACCTCGAGGTGAGCAACGCCCTCCTCGACGTGCTCGCCTCGACCCTCGTGCAGAGCCGGTTGCAGCGCGACCTCACCGACTCCTCGATGCAGCGCAACATCGGGTCGGCGTTCGGCCACGGCCTGCTCGCCATCGACAACGCCGCGCGCGGTCTCGCGGGCCTCGATGCCGTGCCCGACGCCATGGCGGCCGACCTCGACGTCAACTGGGAGGTGCTCGGCGAGCCGATCCAGTCGGCGATGCGGGCGCTCGGTGCGCAGGGAGTGCCGGGCATGGAGGAGCCCTACGAGCGGCTCAAGGAGCTGACCCGGGGACGGCGGATCGGCCAGGTCGAGCTCGTCGAGTTCGTGAGGGGGCTCGGTCTTCCCGCAGACGTCGAGGAGCGGTTGGCCGTGATGACCCCGGCGACCTACGTGGGGCTCGCGCCGGAGTTGGTCGACCACCTGCGCTGACGCGGGTCGCCGCGGCCGCCGGGGGCGAGCCCGCCCGAGAGGGTGAGCCCGGCCCGCTGATGTGGCACGGTGGAGAGGTGCCCGGCTCCCCACGTGCTCCCGTCACTCGGCAGGACGTCGAGGAGATCGCTCTCGCCCTGCCGGAGGTCACGGCGGGCACGAGCTGGGGGGACCGGCCCTCGTTCACGATCCGCGGCAAGGCGTTCCTGCTGTGGCGAGGCCCCAGCAAGGATGCCGTCGATGCGGACACGGGGGAACTCATGGACGACGTCATCGCGATCCTCGTGCCCAGCCCCGAGGACAAGGAGGCGCTGCTCCAGAGCGGCCCCCCGTGGTTCACGACGTCGCACTTCGACGGCTACAACCACGTGCTCGTGCGTGAGCGCGACCTGCACCTGCTCGAGCGCCCCGAGCTCGCCGAGGTGATCACCGACGCGTGGGCCACCCGGGCACCCAAGCGCCTCGTGCGCGAGCACCTGGGCTGATTCGCGGAGTCAGGAGGACCCCGCGAAGTCTTGGTCGCGCGACGTCCTGATCTCGCGAGCTGCACCTGACTCCGCGAAAGGGGGGGGCGTGAGAGTGGGGCCAAGACGGCTGCCCGCCCGGCATCCGGTTGAAATACCCCAAG